>NZ_JASCPO010000334.1:0-4726 GCF_029960145.1 Pseudomonas sp. PS01299
CGATGGCGTCAGTCCATTCAGAATGGTTGTTGCCTGACATGCCGTCATCGCGAGCAGGCTCACTCCTACAAGGGGTCGGCGGTGGTTTTGAGAGTTGTGGACAGGAGCCGATCATGTTGATTTCAGTGCAGGCCCTGCGGGCGCTTGCCGCGTGGACGGTGGTCTGTCACCACTTCATGCAGATTTTCTTCGACTTCAAGGCGCGCGGCCCGATCGGGCAATTCTTCATCGACAAGGGCGCAGTCGGCGTCGATGTTTTCTTCGTTATCAGTGGTCTGGTGATTTTCCTCTCCACTGAAAGCAAAGCGCTGCCTCCGGCGCGGTTTCTGCTGTATCGGTTGTTTCGCATTGTCCCGGCGTACTGGCTGTACACGCTGTTGATGGCGTTGCTGGTGCTGTTCGCCCGGCCAATGTTGCCGGATCAGACGGTGGACTGGGCGCATTTCCTCGCGTCGCTGTTATTCATTCCTGCGCAAAACCCCGGCGGCTACGGGATTTATCCGACGCTGAATGTCGGCTGGACGCTCAACTACGAAATGCTCTTCTATGTGTTGTTTGCATGCGCGCTGGTGTTCCGCTGGCAGGTGCGCTTGCTGGTGGTCGCCGCGTTGCTGTTTTCGGTGTGTCAGGCGTTCGGCTGGCTCAACGAGTTTTACCGTTCCGACATCGTCTACGAGTTTCTGCTGGGGATCGGCATTGGCGTGCTCTATCGCCGGGGCTGGATTGGCGCCGGCCTGTGGCTGCCGCTGTTGGCGATGGGCGCTGCCATGATGGCGATCTATCACCTGGCACCGGCGCCAAGGTTATTGAACTGGGGCGTGCCGAGCGCGGTGCTGGTGATGGCTTGCATGGCGCTGGAGCGCTACGTCGAGCGCAATCGGGTGATGAAATGGCTCGGTGACTGTTCCTATTCGGTGTATCTGATGCACGTGTTGGTGTTGTCGGTTGGTGGTTTTATCGCGCGACGCTACGGAATCAACCCGTATCTGATGTTCGTCATCTGTGCTCTAGCCATTGGCGTGGGGTCATGGCTGAGCTACGAATGGGTGGAGAAACGCAGCTATCAGTGGCTTAAAGCGCGGATCGATGGCGAACCGATCAGCGCACCTGTCGAGAATCTTTCCCGACAAAAATACTAGGACTTTGTCCGGCGCAATGATTGGCGTAAACTGCGCCCAAGCCTGCGAGGAGTTTCCATGACCGCTATTACCATTACCGACGCCGCCCACGATTACCTGGCCGATCTGCTCTCCAAGCAGAACACTCCAGGCATCGGCATCCGCGTCTTCATCACCCAGCCTGGCACCCAGTACGCCGAAACCTGCATTGCCTATTGCAAGCCGGGCGAAGAAAAACCTGAAGACACCGCGCTGGGGCTGAAAAGCTTCACCGCCTACATCGACTCGTTCAGCGAAGCGTTTCTTGACGACGCCGTCGTCGATTACGCCACCGACCGCATGGGCGGCCAACTGACCATCAAGGCGCCAAACGCCAAAGTCCCGATGGTCAATGCCGACAGCCCGGTCAACGAGCGCATCAACTACTACCTGCAAACCGAGATCAACCCGGGGCTGGCCAGCCACGGCGGTCAGGTCAGCCTGATCGATGTGGTCGAGGACGGCATTGCCGTGCTGCAGTTCGGTGGCGGCTGCCAGGGCTGCGGCCAGGCCGACGTGACCCTGAAGGAAGGCATCGAGCGCACCTTGCTCGAGCGTATTCCAGAACTCAAAGGTGTGCGCGACGTGACCGACCACACGCAGAAAGAAAACGCCTACTACTAAGGTGTTCGCTGCGGACATGAAAAACGGCGCCCCGTGAGCGCCGTTTTTTTTTGCGTGAAATTCAATGACGCCTTCGCGAGCAAACCCGCTCCCACATTTGAGCGCATTCCAAATGTGGGAGCGGGCTTGCTCGCGAAAGGGCCTTCATGGGCGATAGAGGTGCGCATGCCCCGCGCGATACAGCGACGACTCGCTAAACACCTCACTCCCCAACACCCGTCCCACCAGAATCAACGCCGTGCGCCGAAACCCTTTGGCCGCAACCTTCGCGGCAATATCCGCCAGCGTCCCCACCACCCAGTCCTGATCCGGCCACGTCGCCCGGTGAATCACCGCAATCGGGCAATCCGCGCCGTAATGCGGCAGCAGTTCGGCGATGATTTTCTGCAGATGATTGACCCCCAGATGAATCGCCATGGTCGCGCCATGCTGCGCCAGACTGCTCAACTCCTCACCCGCCGGCATTGCGGTCTTGTCCGCGTAGCGGGTCAGAATCACGCTCTGCGACACGTCCGGCAGTGTCAGTTCTGTGCCAAGCAACGCCGCACACGCTGCGGTCGCGGTGACGCCGGGAATGATCTCGAACGGAATATTCAGCTCGCGCAGATAACGAATCTGCTCGCCAATCGCGCCATACAGGCTCGGATCGCCGGAATGCACCCGCGCTACGTTCTGGCCCTTGGCATGGGCGGATTTGATCAGTTCAATGATCTGCTCCAGATGCAATTCGGCGCTGTTGACCACGGTTTCAGCCTGATGCCCCTCCAGCACCGCAGCCGGTACCAGCGAGCCTGCGTAGATGATCACCGGGCAACTGCGGATCAGCCGCTGACCTTTGACAGTGATCAATTCCGGGTCGCCGGGGCCGGCGCCAATGAAGTAGACGGTCATGAAGAAATCCTGTGAAAAACGGGGCAGGGCAACGCTTCAGATGAAGATTGCTCATGATCAAACGGGGGGATTATCGGGAATTTACGCAGCGCCGGCCAATGCCAAGGTTGCCTGAGCGTATTTTTGCCGGGAAATCAGCAGTTTTGCCGGTGCCTGAATCAACTGCTCGGCAAGGGCCAGGGCGGCACTTTCCGCCACGCCGTAGCAGCCAGTGCGCTCATAGGCGATCTGCGAATGGTGGCTCAGGCGTTGCTGATAACTGGCCAGTTCGTCGCTGCTGAAATACAACAGCGGCAACGCCAGTTGACTGGCCAGTTCCTGCAGGCCGGGTTCATCGCGTTTAAGATCGATGCTGGCCAAGGCCTTGACCGCTTCAAGTTCTATACGATGCGCCTGCAACGCCTGATCGAGTAACGCGCGCAGCGTGCTGACCGGGCATCCGCGCTGGCAGCCCAGGCCGACCACAAAGGTCGGCGCTGCGCGGTCATCGGTCATGCGTGGTATTGACCATCGCTTTTGCGGCGGAACAACCAGGCGCTGATCAGGCCCAAGGCCAGCCAGAACACCACGTTGGTCAACTGCGAAGCGATTTTGAACTGGGCTTCCAGCGCCTCCGGGGCGAGCATCGAATGCACTTCCGGTTGCGGTGCGCCGATCACGTGCGGCACGGCGAGGATCGCCACGCCGAGCAGCTTCATCAACCAGTGGCGGCTGAACACAATCAACGCCAGGCCAACAGCGGTGGAAGCGGCGGTGCCGATCCACCAGGTTTGCCGCGACGCCAGATCGGCTGCAGCGGTGCCCGGCAGTTCAGGCGGCAGGCCCAGGGTCGGTGCGAGCACGAAGGTCGCGTAACCGGCCAGGCCCCAGAGCAGGCCTTGCGAGGTTTTGGTCGGTGCACGCAGGGTGTACAGGCCAGCGAGCATCAGGGCGAAACCGACCGCCACCACCAGATTGCCGCCGGTGGTCGAGACCACGCGTTGCCAGCCGTCCTCCGGCTCCCAGGCTTCGGCGTCATGGGTGTGAGCAGCCGTACCGGCGGCGTGTTCGTGAACGGCCACCGGTTCGGACTTCTCGAAGGTTTCGGCTTGTAGAATCAGCGGCGAGACCCAGAAGCTTTGCAGCAACGTCAGCAGCAGGGCGGCCAGCAGGCCGGTGAACCCTGCGGTTTGCGCGATACGCTTGATCATGTCTGCAGGTCTCAGTGGCACGGGAACGCGGCGCTGTGGCGGGTATCGTGAGCGGCGTTGTGCACCGCTTCGATGTGCGAGAAACCGGCGAAGTACACAAGGCTGGCACCCAGAATCGACGCGAAGATCGCGGCGGTCAGGCGTTGGCTCAAGGTGGCGGTGCTGGAGATTTTGTCGGTGTTGCTGCCGGTGCTGCTGATGATCGACATGGCGCTTCCCTCTGGAGTGTCAGCGGGTGATATAGAGCGCATGAAAACCCCTGCGGGTCGGGCACGCAAAGGTTCGAACAGCGCCCGCCCACCGCGGGTTTGTTATGTTCAGCGACGCACAATGCGCACTGTGTGTTGCGGGCCGGTCTCCGGGCTCACGAGGGGTTGGCGTCTGACCGACCTGCAAGCGTCACCTTCCCATGCCGTATGGCACAGTGGATCTGACGCTTCGCTCGCTTACCGTTGCGGGGGCAGCACCGGACTGACATGGCTTTGAGTAAAGCACATGATTCACCGGTTTCCCGTTTCACCCTGTGAAGGGCACCCGTAACAAGTTGTGTAGGAGAGCATGGGGTGGGGGATTTAGTCAATTTTGGGGGTGGATCCGTTGCTGCGGTAACGGCCACTTAGGGTTCCGCCCTTACGGCGGGTCACTTTTGGCAAACGCCCCAAAAGTAACCAAAAGGTCTATGCCCTGACGTTCGGCCCTCGCCTAGGCTCGGGTTCCTTCGCTGCGGGATTTATCCGGGGGGCAGCGCCTACGGTTTGCTTCGCTGCACCTCCTCTCGCTGTGTTTGGCTGCGCCAAACGGTCGCTGCGCTCCCACCCCCGGATAAATCCCTCCACTCAGCCTGCCGACGGGCCCTGAGATCAA
>NZ_JASCPO010000335.1:0-4697 GCF_029960145.1 Pseudomonas sp. PS01299
GTCAGGGCGGGCCTCTTCGCGAGCAAGCCCGCTCCCACATTTGAAATGCATTCCCCTGTGGGAGCGGGCTTGCTCGCGAAGAGGCCCGAATGGTCATCACCACTGCGCGCGATGCGAACCCAATTCAGTAGCCGGCAACGCCCACTGCAGCGGCGTCCCGCTGATCGTCACCGGTGCCAGCAAGCGGTGCGCCGGCCCCCACGGGGTCTGCTCCACCCGTGAGTCTTGATCCTGTTTAGCCTCGGCGCGCAACGCTTCGCTCGTCCCAGGCCCATGTTCGATCAACAGTTTGGCGGTGCGCGCCAGTGACAAGCGTGCAGAACCGCCGCGACCGCTGCGCAAACGTTCAGTGAGCAATGTGATCGCACTCGCCGCCATCAGATACCCGGTCGCGTGATCCAGCGCCTGCACCGGCAGCGGCGTCGGTTTGTCAGCCTGTTTCCAGCGCTGTCCGGCCTCGGCGATGCCGCTGCTCATCTGCACCAGGCTGTCGAAGCCACGGCGGTTCTGCCATGGGCCGCTCCAGCCGTAGGCATTGAGACTGACGTCGATCAGCCCCGGCGCCAGTTGTCGACGGCGTTCGGCGCCGAAACCGAGGTGTTCCAGGGCATCGGCACGGTAGCCGTGCAGGAAAATGTCGGCGTCCTTCAACAGGATTTCGAACACCGCGCGATCGCCCGGTTGCTGCAGGTCCAGCCGCGCACAGCGTTTGCCAAGAGTCATGTCGGGAATGACACCCGGCTCGTTCCAGCTCGGCGGATCGATGCGCAGCACGTTGGCACCGAGGCCTGCGAGAAAACGGCTGGCGGTGGGGCCGGCGAGCACGCGGGTCAGGTCGAGCACCTTGAGCCCGGCCAGCGGTTGCGCCACCGAGCCTTGCCATGGTTTGAGAATTTCGTCCTGATCGGTGCTGAAGTGCACCAGCGGCTCGGCATTCACGGCCAATCCCTGCGGATGCTGTTGCCACTGCGCCCAACTGCGCATTTCCGCGGCGCAGCCCTTGGCCTCGACCACCGCCTGCTCCAGCTCGGTACTGCTCCATTGCGCGACTTTCGCCGCCATCGAGGCGCGGTCGGCACAGGCACCGAGCACGCTTTCAGCCGCAGCACGGTGATGTGGGGCGTTGGTGTGCAGGCGGATCCAGCCGTCCTTGGTTGCGTAGTCACCAGCGACCGGATCCCACAGCGGCGGGATCTCCCAGCCGATCGGCCGCAACGAGGTGGCAAACCAGAACGACGCCAGACGCCGATCAACTTCCACGGCGGGCAAGTGCCCGGTCTGTTGCCGGAGCAGTTCGCTGACGGCCTGACCGGCAGCGCCGATGCTGGCGCAGGCCAGGTCGGTGACTGCGAACGCCGAGGGCAGGGCGCCACTGGCGGTGAACGGAATTGGCGTGTGGGGCAAGCCGAGTGCGGCTTGAATGGACGTGAGTAAATCAGTCATCGAAGGCCCTCCGGGAGAGAGGGCGATGATAGTGCAAAAAAATCTCGGCTTAGATGAAAACCCTCATCTCCTGAGTCAACGCAAATCCCTGTGGGAGCGGGCTTGCTCGCGAATGCGGTGTATCAGCGCCATATAAAGTGACTGACACACCGTATTCGCGAGCAAGCCGCTCCCACAAGGGGACTGTGGTGGATTTCAGACGCGGAACTGATCCATCAGCGTCATCTGCTGACTGGCCAGGGCATTGAGCTGGCTGCTGATCGCCGCCGATTCAGTGGCCTGTTCAGTCAGGGTTTCAGTCACGGTGCGAATCGCCGAGACGTTGCGGTTGACCTCTTCGGCCACGGCGCTCTGCTGTTCGGCGGCGCTGGCGATCTGCAGGTTCATGTCGCTGATCACCGTGACCGCATCGCTGATCTTGCCCAGCGCATCCACCGCCTGCCGGATCTGCCCGGCGTTGTTGTGCGCCTGGGTCTGGCTCGAATGCATGGTCGCGACCACGCCACGGGTGCCGGTCTGGATGCGTTCGATGACGATGCGGATTTCTTCCACCGAATCCTGAGTGCGCTTGGCGAGGTTGCGCACCTCGTCGGCCACCACCGCGAAACCACGCCCGCTTTCCCCGGCGCGGGCCGCTTCGATGGCGGCGTTGAGCGCCAGCAGGTTGGTTTGTTCGGCGATGCTGCGGATCACTTCCAGCACCGAACCGATCTGCTCGCTGTTGACCGCCAGCGCTTCGACTTCGGTCACCGCTTTGCTGACTTCATCGGCCAGTTGATTGATGTCGCGGGTGCTGCGCTCGATGATCGACATGCCGTCCCTGGCCGACTGATCGGCGCCCTTGGCGGCGTTGGCCGCGTTCGACGCGCTGTTGGCGACGTCGTGGGCGGTGGCGCTCATTTCGTTGGACGCGGTGGCGACCTGATCGATTTCGCGGAACTGCACCTGCATGCCTTCGCTGGTCTGGCGGGCGATTTCCGATGACTGATCAGCAGTGCCACGCGCTTCAGTGATGCTCTGTTTGATCTGGGCGATGGTCGGTTGCAGCTTGTCGAGGAAGCGGTTGAACCAGTTCACCAGTTCGCCCAGTTCATCCTTCTTGCTGTAGTTCAGGCGCTGGGTCAGATCGCCTTCACCGCTGGCGATGTTCTTCAGCATCTCGGCGACGCTGTTGATCGGCCGGGTCACGCCCGAGGCGGTGAGCCAGATCAGCAGCAGACCGACCAGACCGGCCACCACAGCCACCAGCAACGCAGTGAGCACACCGGTTTCCTGCGCATCGTCGAGTACCGCTTGCAGCTTGACCGAGTCGGCTAGCAGCACCTGTTTCGGCAAGTCGATGACCACACCCCAGGCCCGCGAGTTGCCAATCGGATCGACCGGATACACCGCGCGAATCAGCTCGCCCTGTTCGAGAATCTTCGGCGTGCCGCTGCTGACCAGTTGCAGCAGATCCTTGCCATCGGCACCGAGGGTATCGCTGATCTTTTTACCAACCTTGGTCGCATCGGAACTGTCAGCAGCGAGCACGCCGCTGCCCGAAACGATCAGCATGTGCCCGGCGTTGTTGAACAGGTTGCGTTGGGACTCCACCGCCGCCGCTTGCAGGGCATCGAGGGCGATGTCGACACCGACTACGCCGATGGCCTTGCCGTCGACGATCAACGGCACGGAAATGGTGGTCATCAACATTTCCTTGCCGCCCACGGTGTCGGCATACGGATCGAGCAGGCAAGTACGCTTGTTGTCGCGAGGGCAGGTGTACCAGCTGTTGTACGGCGTGCCGCTGACGCTGAGGGTGGTCTTGGTCATGTCTTCTTCGACCATGATCGTGTTCAGCGCCGAGCCGGCAGCGCGGCTCCAGTAAGTTGCAAAACGCCCGGCTTCGTTGGACTGACGCGCGGCATCGTTGACGAACTCGCTGTCCTTGCCGTCGAGGCCGTTGGGTTCGAAGGCGAGCCAGATGCCGAGTACCTTGTCGTTGCGCTCGAACGCGGTTTTCAGGCTCTGGTTCAACTCTTCACGCAGGGCCCCGGCGTCCAGCGAACGCTTGGCGGCCAGTGCGCGCATGTCCTTGATCTGATCGGCCAGCGCGGTGATCACCGTCAGACTTTCGCCAAAGGTCTTCTGCACCCGCACTGCTTGTTCGGCCGCCTTGGCCTGCAACAGGTTCTGCACACTGGCGGTGAGCATCTTGCTGCTGGAGTCACTGACCAGATCGTCGTTCTGGTTGGTCTGGTAAATGTTCATGCCGACGATCAGCGCAACCACCCCCAGCAGGCACAGGCCGGAGAGCAGGACGATTTTCAGGCGAATGGAGAGAGAGTCGAACATGGGGCGATCTCGTGAATGAATGAGCAGGTGGCCACGGGATGAACTACCCGGTTCGCCAAATCCATTCAGCGCCATGCATTGCTCATCGGCGCGCGGCGAAGGTGCATGAGGCGCTTGCCGACGAACGGTCAGCGCTAAACGTTTGCGCAGGGGATTGTGCTGAAAAGGCGATTATTTACAGGGAAGTTTCAGTCCCATGAACCCCGAGGCACTGCTGGTGATGAGGCTTTGTGGTGAGGGGATTTAGCGAAACGTCGCACCGCCCCGATGGACTGCGCAGCAGGCCCAAAACCTGACAACCAGTTTTAACTGAAACTCTGCGGATGCCTGATTTAGTGGCTGCTGCGCAGCCAATCGGGGATAAATCCCCTCACCACAAAAGCCACATCCACAAAGCATAGTGGGAGGTCAGGAAGAGGAGGGTAGCACTTCCGGGCGTGACCAGATCCACAGATTGCCCAGACTCATCCCGGCAATCGCCAGGTACACCGGCCAGCCGTGATCGAGCATTACCAGCATCAACGTCGCGCACAGCAGCATGCTGATCGTGGCGCTGACCTTGGCTTTGCGCGCGATGATCTTGCCGTTGCGCCAGTTGCTCAGGATCGGCCCGAACAGCCGATGGTTTTCCAGCCAGGCGCTCAGGCGCGGCGAGCTGCGAGTCGCGGCCCAGGCGGCGAGCAGGATGAACTCGGTGGTCGGCAGGCCGGGCACGACGATGGCGATCAGGCCAATGCCGAGGCTGACGTAGGCCAGCAGGCCGAACAGCAGACGGGCGAGTTTTGAGGTGGCGGGTTGCGGCATGGGCTCGGGGAGTACAGTGAGACGAATCGGGGATTCTACAGGCTCGCGCTGTTCCCATGTGGGAGCGGGCTTGCTCGCGAAAGCGGTGTGTCAGTGACATATGAGGTGGCTGACAC
>NZ_JASCPO010000336.1:0-4636 GCF_029960145.1 Pseudomonas sp. PS01299
GGGTTAATTGATTCGGTGTTTTTGAGGGCCTCTTCGCGAGCAAGCCCGCTCCCACATTGGATTTGTGCATGACACAGATCCAATGTGGGAGCGGGCTTGCTCGCGAATGAGGGCAACTCGGTTTTCAGACCTGCGCCTGAGCCCCTTCGAACCACGCCAGCTTCTCGCGCAGCTGCACCACTTCCCCCACGATCACCAGCGTCGGCGCATGCACTTCATGCTCCGCCACCAGACGCGGCAGGTCGGCCAGCGTGCCGGTGAAGACTCGCTGATTGACTGTGGTGCCCTGCTGGATCAACGCCGCCGGGGTATCCGCGCTGCGGCCGTGCTTGATCAACTGCTCGCAGATCACCGGCAAGCCCACCAGGCCCATGTAGAACACCAGCGTCTGCGCCGGGGCGACGAGGTCGGCCCACGGCAGATCGGTGGAGCCGTCCTTCAGGTGGCCGGTGACGAAGCGCACCGACTGCGCGTAATCGCGATGGGTCAGCGGAATCCCGGCATACGCCGCGCAACCGCTGGCCGCCGTGATCCCCGGCACCACCTGGAACGGAATCCCGTGGGCCGCCAGCTCTTCGATCTCTTCACCGCCGCGACCGAAGATGAACGGGTCACCGCCCTTCAGGCGCACCACGCGTTTGCCGGCCTTGGCCAGATCCACCAGTTGCTGGTTGATCTGATCCTGCGGCACCGCGTGATCAGAGCGACGCTTGCCGACGTAGACACGCTCGGCATCGCGACGGCACAGCTCAAGAATCGCCGGAGCGACCAAGCGGTCGTACAGCACCACGTCGGCTTGCTGCATCAGGCGCAAGGCGCGGAAGGTCAGCAGATCCGGATCACCCGGCCCTGCCCCCACCAGATACACCTCGCCGGTGGTGACGGTCGCTTCGCCATCAATCTTGGCCTGTAACAGCCGCTCGGCTTCATTACCCTGCCCGGCCAGTTGTCGGTCGGCAATCGGGCCCTGAAACACGTCTTCCCAGAAACCGCGACGTTGCTGCACATCCGGAAACAGGTTTTTCACCTGATTGCGGAAACGTGCGGCCAGTCCGGCCAATTGGCCATAGGTTGAGGGAATCCAGGTTTCGATCTTGGCGCGAATCAGCCGCGCCAGCACTGGCGCATCGCCGCCGCTGGACACCGCGATGATCAGCGGCGAGCGATCGACGATCGCCGGGAAGATCACGCTGCACAGCTGCGGCGCATCGACCACGTTGACCGGCACGCAACGCCGATGGGCATCGCTGGAGACCTGCGCATTCAGCGTTTCATCGTCGGTGGCGGCAATGATCAGCCCGCAACCGTCCAGATCCGCTTCCACGTAACCACGCAACAGACACTCGCCACCGCTGGCGCTGACCAGTTCGCGCAGTTGCGCTTCGATTTCAGGTGCGACCACCCGCAGCAGCGCACCGGCATCGGCCAGCAGGCGGGATTTGCGCAAGGCAATTTCCCCCCCACCGACCACCAACACACGACTGCCGCGCAGGTTGTGAAACAGCGGCAGATATTTCATTTAACCGATGACCTCAAGGCCACCCATGTACGGCTTCAGCACGTCCGGCACACGGATCGAACCGTCGGCCTGCTGGTAGTTTTCCAGCACCGCCACCAACGTACGACCGACCGCCAGGCCGGAACCATTCAGGGTGTGTACCAGCTCAGGCTTGCCGGTTTCCGGGTTGCGGAAACGCGCCTGCATGCGGCGGGCCTGGAAGTCGCCGCAGTTGGAGCACGACGAAATTTCGCGGTACTTGTCCTGGCTCGGAATCCACACTTCGAGATCGTAGGTTTTCACGGCGCTGAAGCCCATGTCGCCGGTGCACAGCGCCAGGGTGCGGTAAGGCAGACCCAGCAGTTGCAGGACTTTTTCGGCGTTGGCGGTCAGGCCTTCCAGCGCTTCCATCGAAGTCGACGGCTCGACGATCTGCACCATTTCAACCTTGTCGAACTGGTGCTGACGGATCATGCCGCGGGTGTCGCGACCCGACGCACCGGCTTCGCTGCGGAAGCACGGGGTGTGGGCGACGAACTTGATTGGCAGCAGTTTCGAGTCGACGATCTCACCGGCCACGATGTTGGTCAGCGACACTTCGGCGGTCGGGATCAGGTACAGATCGGCTTCGCCTTCGCGAGCGATCTTGAACAGGTCTTCTTCGAACTTCGGCAGCTGACCGGTGCCTTGCAGCGCCGGGGCCTGGACCAGATAAGGCGTGTAGGCCTCTTCGTAGCCGTGCTCGTTGACGTGCAGGTTGATCATGAACTGCGCCAGAGCGCGGTGCAGACGGGCGATCGGACCGCGCAGCAGAGCAAAACGGGCGCCGGACAGCTTGGCGGCGGTTTCAAAGTCCAGCCAGCCGAACTTCTCGCCCAGCGCGACATGGTCTTTCACTTCGAAATCGAAAGCAGTCGGCGTGCCCCAGCGGCGCACTTCAACGTTATCGTCTTCGTCTTTGCCAACCGGTACCGATTCGTGCGGCAGGTTGGGGATACCCAGCAGAATCGAGTCCAGCTCGGTCTGGATCGCGTCCAGCTCGACTTTACCGGCACTCAGCTCGCCCGCCATGCGCTCGACGTCCGCCATCAGCGGCGCGATGTCTTCGCCGCGCTGCTTGGCCTGACCGATGGATTTGGAACGCGCGTTACGCTCAGCCTGCAGTGCTTCGGTGCGGGTCTGGACGGTCTTGCGCTGTTCTTCCAGCGCTTCGATGCGCGCGGTATCCAGGGCAAAGCCACGGGAAGCCAGGCGGTCCGCTACGTCCTGAAGGTTGCTACGTAACAGTTTGGAATCGAGCATGTCGGTTTCTCGTTATCAAAGTTTGGTCAGGGACAGGCCGGCCCACGTCGCGAGCAGCCCGCCGAATACGCTGATCGCCGCATAGCCCAGGGCCAGCGGCACTTGCCCGCTTTCCAGCAGGCGCACCGTATCCAGTGAAAAGGATGAAAAAGTCGTCAGCCCCCCGAGGAAGCCGACCATCAACCCGGCGCGCACCTCGATCGGCACCTCCGGGCGTATCAAAAACAGGCCGTACAACACGCCAATCAGCAGACAGCCCACGATATTAACGGCCAGCGTCGCGGTATAGAAGTGCCGCGGCCAATTGGCGTTGACCCAATTGCCGGTGGCGAAGCGCAACAGGGTGCCGGCAATCCCGCCGACGGAGACTGCAACGATCAATGGAAGCACTATTTTCTCCGCTGTCTTGGGCTTAAACGGTCGAGTTGGGCGAGGTGGTTGAGCTTCTCGCCGATCTTCAATTCCAGGCCACGGGGCACCGGTTGATAGAACGGAATCGGCTCGAGCTCTTCCGGGAAATAATCTTCGCCGGCGGCATAGGCATCCGGTTCGTCGTGGGCGTAGCGGTATTCGTCGCCATAGCCCAATTGTTTCATCAGCTTGGTCGGTGCATTGCGCAAGTGCAGCGGCACTTCCAGCGAACCGTATTCGGCAGCGGCGCGCAGCGCAGTCTTGAAACCCATGTACACCGCGTTGCTTTTCGGTGCGCAGGCGAGATAGGTGATGGCCTGGGCCACCGCCAGCTCGCCTTCGGGGCTGCCGAGGCGCTCCTGCACTTCCCACGCCGCCAGACACAGGCTCAGGGCACGCGGGTCGGCATTGCCGATGTCTTCGCTGGCCATGCGCACCACGCGCCGGGCCAGGTACAGCGGATCGCAGCCGCCATCGATCATCCGCGCAAACCAGTACAGCGCGCCGTCGGGGTTGGAGCCGCGTACCGATTTGTGCAGCGCCGAGATCTGGTCGTAGAACGCTTCGCCGCCCTTGTCGAAGCGCCGTCGGGTGTCACCGAGCAGACTTTGCAGCAACTCGGTGCCCATCTCGCTGTTGTCTTCGGCCAGATCCGAGGCGTTCTCCAGCAGATTGAGCAGGCGCCGGCCATCGCCATCGGCGGCCGACAGCAGCATCTGGAAGCCTTCATCACTGAGGGTCAGGTTGCGCTTGCCCAGCCCACGCTCTTCGGTGAGCGCGCGGTGCACCAGTTTGCGCAGCGCGGTCTCGTCGAGGCTTTTCAGCACATAGACGCGGGCCCGCGACAACAGCGCGTTGTTCAATTCAAATGAAGGGTTTTCGGTGGTGGCACCGATGAAAATCAGCGTGCCGTCTTCGACGTACGGCAGAAACGCATCCTGCTGCGATTTGTTGAAGCGGTGCACTTCATCGACGAACAGGATCGTGCGCTTGCCGTACTGGCCGGCCTGCTGTTTGGCGATTTCAACGGCCTGACGGATCTCCTTGACCCCGGCAAGCACCGCCGAGACCGTTTCGAAGTGCGCATCCGAGACTTCCGCGAGCAATCGCGCCAGGGTGGTCTTGCCCACGCCCGGCGGCCCCCAGAAGATCATCGAATGCAGGGCACCCTGCTCCAGCGCCTCACGCAGAGGCTTGCCGCGAGCGAGCACGTGCTCCTGACCGACATACTCATCCAGATTGGTCGCACGCAAACGCGCGGCCAGTGGCTGGGCAATCGGTGCACTGCGAAACAGATCCATCACGTAGCGTTGAAACCTCTATCAGATCTTGAGACCGATCATTTACCCCTGTGGGAGCGGGCTTGCTCGCGAAAGCGGTGTATCAGTCACCTTAAATGTTGAATGACAGATCGCATTCGCGAGC
>NZ_JASCPO010000337.1:0-4633 GCF_029960145.1 Pseudomonas sp. PS01299
GGATTTATCCCCGATAGGTCGCGAAGCGGCCTTCTTTCAGCGCAAAGGCGAGGACCGCTTCGCAGTCCATCGGGGATAAATCCCCTCGCCACAGGGTTAGTGGCAGGCAAAGTAAGTCACGCAGCAAAAAGCCCCTGAATCTCTCAATTCAGGGGCTTTCGTTTAAGCGATGTTCAAATCACGCCGCTTCAATCTTGCGGTTCTGCTCGACCTTGCCCAGGTAGGCCGCCAGTTTCTCTTGCTCGGCCGGGGTAGTGAACAGGCCCAGTTTGCTGCGCCGCCACAGGATGTCGTGCGCCGTGGTGGCCCATTCTTCGCTGCACAGGTAATCGACTTCACGGGTGTAGAGCCCGCCACCAATGTGTTCGCCCATGTCGGCGAGGGTTTCCACGCCTTCGAGCATGCGCCAGGTGCGGCTGCCGTAGGTGGTGGCCCAGCGGCGGGCGATCTCGGTCGGGACGAAGTCGAACTTGTCGCGGATCTGCGCGCTCAAGGCTTGCGGCGTAGTCATGTCTTCGCCGCCGGGCAGGGTCGCGGTGGCGGTCCAGCTCGGGCGCATCTGGGTGAAGTACGGCATCAACTGGGCCATCGCTGACTCGGCGAGTTTGCGGTAGGTGGTCAGTTTGCCGCCGAACACCGACAGCAGCGGTGCTTCTTCGCCACCGCCAGACAATGCCAGGGTGTAATCGCGGGTCACGGCGGACGGGTTGTCGGATTCGTCGTTGCACAGTGGACGCACGCCCGAGTAGCTGTGCTGGATGTCGTCGCGGCTGATCTGCTTCTTGAAGTGCGCGTTGACCACTTTCAGCAGGTAATCGGTTTCGCCGTCGGTGATTGCCACTTTCGCCGGATCGCCGGTGTATTCACGGTCGGTGGTGCCGATCAGGGTGAAGTGGTTCAGGTATGGAATGGTGAAGACGATGCGCTGATCTTCGTTTTGCAGGATATGCGCGTGATCGCCTTCGTACAGCTTCGGCACGATGATGTGGCTGCCCTGAATCAGGCGGATGCCGTACGGCGATTCCATTTTCAGGTCGTCACGAATGAACTTGGCGACCCACGGGCCGGCGGCGTTCACCAAGGCTTTGGCAGTGATCGAAAACAGGCTGCCGTCGGCGCGTTCCAGATTCAGGTGCCACAGGCCCTTGGCGCGGCGGGCGCTGACGCAACGGGTCTGGGTGTGTACGTGGGCACCTTTTTCCCGGGCGGCCATGGCGTTCAGAACGACGAGGCGGGCGTCATCGACCCAGCAATCGGAGTATTCGAAGCCCTTGGTGATTTCGCTTTTCAGCGCGCTGTCGGCACCGAACTTCAGGCTTTTCGAACCTGGCAGTTTTTCGCGCTTGCCGAGGTTGTCATAAAGGAACAGGCCGGCGCGGATCATCCACGCCGGACGCAGGTGCGGGCGGTGCGGCAGCACAAAACGCATCGGCTTGACGATGTGCGGCGCCTTGGCCAGCAGCACTTCGCGCTCGGCCAGCGCTTCACGCACCAGACGGAATTCGTAATGTTCGAGGTAGCGCAGGCCGCCGTGGATCAGCTTGCTGCTGGCCGACGAGGTGTGGCTGGCCAGGTCATCCTTTTCGCAAAGGAACACCGAGAGACCGCGACCGGCGGCATCCGCTGCGATCCCCACGCCATTGATCCCGCCGCCAATCACGGCAACGTCGTAGATCTCGGAGATAGGGGGCGTACGCAAGGTAGAGGTGGACATCGGCTGGCCTCGGGCTCTTTTGATTTTCTGTCTTGGAAATCGAACATAAATGTTCATTTGCGAAAATGGTAGCCCATAAAGACGCGCGCAGCCAGTCGCGTTCGATTGAAAAAACTCATCGAAGGGCGGCTAAAAGAAAATTTTCGAACATTATTGAGGCGGAGATGATCTTTGTGGCGAGGGGATTTATCCCCGATGGGCCGCGTAGCGGCCCCTCAATCAACTACCGTGGAGTCTCAGGCACACCGCATTGGGTGGTTTTAGGACTGCTTCGCAGCCCATCGGGGATAAATCCCCTCGCCACAGGGGATGTTGAACGGGTTTAAACGACTTCCAGACGAATCTTGTGCTGGCTCAGCAGTTGCGCCAGCGCCGGCACCGGTTGCTGATCGGTCACCAGGCAGTCGATCAGGCTGATCGGCCCTAAACGAATCATCGCATTGCGCCCGAACTTGCTCGAGTCCGCCGCCAGAATCACCTGCCGCGCATTGGCGATGATCGCCTGCGATACGCGCACTTCCTGATAATCGAAGTCGAGCAGGCTGCCGTCTTCGTCGATGCCGCTGATACCCACCAGTGCGAAATCGACCTTGAACTGGTTGATGAAGTCCACGCTCGCCTGACCCACCACACCGCCGTCACGGCGCACGTTGCCGCCGGTCAGCAGCACATCGAAATCATCCTTGGCACTGAGCATCGAGGCGACGTGCAGGTTGTTGGTGATGATCTTCAGATGGTTGTGATTGAGCAGGGCGCGGGCAATCGATTCGGTGGTGGTGCCGATGTTGATGAACAGCGAGGCGTGATCGGGGATCTGCGCGGCGATGGCTTCGCCGATGCGTTGTTTTTCGTCGCGCATCTGGTCGGCGCGCATCGCGTAGGCGGTGTTTTCGACGCTGGAATCATAGGCCGCGCCGCCATGGTAGCGACGCAACAGATTGGCTTCCGCGAGCTGATTGATATCGCGGCGGATGGTTTGCGGGGTAACAACGAACAGCGTAGCCATTTCCTCGATGCTCACATAGCCGCGTTCGCGGACCAGCTCGAGGATTTGCTGCTGACGGGGAGGCAGATTCATGGGGCTTCCTTTGGGCTGCCGTGCAAAATTTGCCCATGATGACGCAGGAATCTCCTCCCGACCAGTTTCCAAACAACGTGAAAGCTACTGCGCTCGGCAATCCTGCGTTAAAAACAGGCTCGGACTGCTCATTTACAAACCCGTAAACTCCGCGTCCTCGCCTGTTTTTGCCTTGTCTTGCCTTCGCTCGCTACGCTTTCACGCTGTTTGGACAGCTTAAGTCAGTCTTCAGACTGGCTTATTCAGCGTCTTCACGCGCCCAGTCACGGGTGCGGCTGACGGCTTTTTTCCAGCCTTTGTACAGCTTCTCTTTCTCGGCTTCGTCCAGGCTCGGTTCGAACTCACGCTCGATCACGGCCTTGCCGCGCAGTTCGTCGAGGCTGCCCCAGAAACCACACGCCAGACCGGCCAGATACGCTGCGCCCAGCGCGGTGGTTTCGCGCATTTGCGGACGCTCGACCTGGGTGCCGAGGATGTCGGCCTGGAACTGCATGAGGAAGTTGTTCGCGACCGCGCCGCCGTCCACGCGCAGGGCCTTGAGGCGTTCGCCGGAGTCCTGTTGCATGGCGTCGAGTACGTCGCGGGTCTGGTAGGCGATCGATTCCAGCGCGGCGCGGATGATGTGATCCACGCGCACGCCGCGCGTCAGGCCGAACAGTGCGCCACGGGCATACGGGTCCCAGTACGGAGCGCCCAGACCGGTGAAGGCCGGTACCAGGTACACACCGTTGCTGTCCTTCACTTTATTGGCGAAATATTCGGTGTCGTGAGCGTCGTTGACGATCTTCAGTTCATCGCGCAGCCACTGCACGGTCGAACCGCCGTTGAACACCGCGCCTTCCAGGGCGTAAGCCACTTCGCCACGCGGGCCGCAAGCGATGGTGGTGAGCATGCCGTGTTGCGATTTCACCGCTTTGTCGCCGGTGTTCATCAGCAGGAAGCAGCCGGTGCCGTAGGTGTTTTTCGCCTGGCCCGGCTCGACGCACATCTGGCCGAACAGTGCCGCTTGCTGGTCACCGGCGATACCGCCGATGGCGATGCCGCTCTTGGTGCGACCGTAGATTTCCGAAGAGGCTTTGACTTCCGGGAGCATTTCGCGCGGGATGTCGAGGATTTCCAGCATCTTCGAATCCCACTCCAGCGAATGGATGTTGAAGAGCATGGTGCGCGAGGCGTTGGTGTAGTCGGTGACGTGTACCTTGCCGCCGGTGAATTTCCAGATCAGCCAGCTATCGACGGTGCCGAACAGCAGTTCGCCATTGCGCGCACGCTCGCGGCTGCCTTCGACGTTGTCGAGGATCCACTTCAGCTTGGTGCCGGAGAAGTACGGGTCGGTAACCAGACCGGTGTTGTCGCGGATGTACTCTTCGTGGCCATCGCGCTTGAGCTGCTGGCAGATCTCGGTGCTGCGGCGGCACTGCCAGACGATGGCGTTGTACACCGGACGACCGGTGGTCTTGTCCCAGACCACCGTAGTTTCACGCTGGTTGGTGATACCGATGGCGGCGACCTGATCGTGATGCAGGCCGGCCTGGGCCAGTGCTTCAACCATCACCGCGCTCTGGGTCGCAAAGATTTCCATTGGATCGTGCTCGACCCAACCGGCTTGCGGGTAGTGCTGGGCGAATTCGCGCTGGGCGGTGCAGACCACGTTCGCATCGCGGTCGAAAATGATCGCGCGGGAGCTGGTCGTACCCTGATCGAGGGCAATGATGTAGTTCTTATTCTGAATGTCGGTCATGTCGATTGCCTTGGACGAAATAAGGGAGAGTGGGCCGTGGGGGGGGGGGGGGGGTGGGTGGACCCCCGCCGCCGCGGGGGGTGATATTATTTTGTGTGGT
>NZ_JASCPO010000338.1:0-4618 GCF_029960145.1 Pseudomonas sp. PS01299
GCTCGCGATGGCGGACCGACATTCAGCACTTATGTCGCCTGATCAACCGCCATCGCGAGCAGGCTCACTCCTACAAAGGTCTGCGCTGTTAGAATGCGCGCCTTATCCCGCCATACCGCAGCGCACGCCATGACCCAGACCTCCGCCTCCCACCCCGCTCACGTCGCCATCATCGGCGGTGGCCCCGCCGGCCTGATGGCCGCCGAAGTGCTGAGCCAGGCCGGCGTGCGCGTCGATTTGTACGACGGCATGCCGTCGGTGGGGCGCAAGTTCCTGCTGGCCGGGGTCGGCGGCATGAACATCACCCACTCCGAGCCTTACCCGGCATTCCTCGCGCGCTACGCCGAACGCGCACCGCAGATCGCGCCGTTACTGCGCGGTTTCGACGCCGACGCGTTGTGCCGCTGGATTCATGAACTGGGCATCGAAACCTTTATCGGCAGCTCCGGCCGGGTGTTCCCCACCGACATGAAAGCCGCGCCGCTGCTGCGCGCCTGGCTCAAACGCCTGCGCGACAGCGGCGTGGTTATCCACACCCGCCATCGCTGGCTCGGCTGGGATGAACACGATGCGCTGCGCATCGCCAGCCCCGACGGCGAAATCACCGTCAAACCCGACGCCACCCTGCTCGCCCTCGGCGGTGGCAGTTGGTCGCGCCTGGGTTCGGATGGCGCGTGGATGCTGCCTCTGGAGCAAAAAGGCGTAGGACTGGCGCCGTTGCAGCCGAGCAATTGCGGCTTCGAGGTGCAGGCCTGGAGCGAATTGCTTGTCAGCAAATTCGCCGGCGCACCGCTGAAAAATGTCGCCATCGGTTTGAACGACGATATCCCGCGCTTGGGCGAATGCGTGATTACCGCAACCGGGGTCGAAGGCAGCCTGATCTATGCGCTGTCGGCACCGATTCGCGAGGCGATCAATACGCAGGGTTCAGCCACGGTGCACATCGATCTGTTGCCCGGCCGACCTGTGGATAAATTGCAGGCAGCGTTGAGCAAGCCACGCGGTTCACGCTCGATGGCCAAGCATCTGCACAGTCAGGTCGGAATTGATGGGGTGAAAGCGGCGTTGTTGCGCGAGCTGACCGACGCAGCAACCTTCGCTGATCCGGCGTTGTTGGCGCGGGCGATCAAGGCGTTGCCGCTGACCTTGGTGAAAACCCGTCCGCTTGACGAAGCGATCAGCAGTGCCGGTGGCGTGACGTTCGAAGCGCTGGATCAGCGTTTGATGCTCAAGGCGTTGCCGGGGGTGTTCTGTGCGGGGGAAATGCTCGATTGGGAAGCGCCGACAGGTGGCTATCTGCTGACCGGGTGTTTTGCCAGCGGGCGGGCGGCGGGGATTGGAATGTTGCAGTGGCTCAAGTCCGAGGTGCCTGCCTGAACCCTCACCCCAACCCTCTCCCCGAGGGAGAGGGAGCCGACCGAGGTGTCTGGCGTAACACATCGACCTGAAAGACCGAGTCGATCGTGGATTCACAGCAGCAGAATCAGGTCGGCGTAGAATTCAAGCATCCTCCAATCAGTCCCCTCTCCCTCCGGGAGAGGGTTAGGGTGAGGGGCTTTTGGCTTTAAGGCTTGCGCTTACGCGGCCCGGTATTGAACACCGGCACTTTACGCACAGGCTTGATCGACGGCTCCGGCGCCTGGGTGTCGCCACTGTCGACCCACTTGCCCAGATTGCGCTTGCCACCGCCGCCGGATGCTTTCGGCTTTTTCGGTTTCTTCGGCTTCTTGATCACCTGACCGCTGGCATCGGTATCCGGCACGCGGTGCTCAGGTTCGAAATCCGGCTCGTTCTGACGCTTCAAGGTCTGACGGGTGAGCATCTCGATTGCCGAGAGCATGTTTACTTCATCCGCGCACACCAGCGAGATCGCCTCGCCCGTCGCGCCCGCACGGCCAGTACGACCGATGCGGTGGATGTAATCCTCGGCGACGATCGGCAGGTCGAAGTTGACCACCAGCGGCAAATCTTCGATATCCAGACCACGGGCGGCGACGTCGGTCGCCACCAGAATCTGCACTTCACTGAGTTTGAAACGATCCAGCGCACGCTGACGGGTCGCCTGCGGCTTGTCGCCGTGGATGCCGTCGGCGTTTACACCGAGGCCCTGGAGTTTTTCCACCAGCGCGTCCACTCCATTGCGGGTCTTGGCAAACACCAGCACCTGCTTCCACTTGTTCTTGCGCATCAAGTGCACGAACAGTTCCGGCTTGCGCTTCTTGTCCACCGTCACCACCCACTGCTTGACGGTGTTGGCCGCGACGTTGCGCGGGCTCACCTCAATGCTCAGCGGATCGTTGAGCATCTGCCCGGCGAGCAGGCGGATGTCGTCGGAGAAGGTCGCGGAGAACAGTAGCGTCTGGCGCTTCTTCGGCAGCATGCGATAAATGTTCGCCAGTTCTTCGGAGAAGCCCAGGTCGAGCATGCGGTCGGCTTCATCCAGCACCAGAGTTTGCAACTGATCGAGTTTCAACGCGTTCTGGCGGAACAGGTCGATCAGGCGACCAGGCGTGGCGACCAGCACATCAACGCCGCCGCGCAGCTTCATCATCTGCGGGTTGATGCTGACGCCGCCGTACACCGCATACGTGCGCAATGGCAGGTTTTCAGCGTATTGGCGCACCGACTCATGAACCTGCTCCGCCAGCTCGCGGGTCGGCACCAGAATCAGTGCACGCGCCGAATTGGCGGCCACTTTCGGTCCTTCCATGGCCAGCAACTGCAGCAGCGGCAAGGCGAAACCGGCGGTCTTGCCGGTGCCGGTCTGGGCCGCAGCCATCAGGTCGCGACCGGCCAGAACGGCCGGAATGGCTTGCGCCTGGACCGGCGTTGGAGTCTGGTAGCCGAGCTTCTCGAGGGAGCGCAGCAAGGGTTCGATCAGGCCAAGGGTGGCGAAAGTCATGGGAGTACCGTAGGAAAATTCAGCGCAATTGTGCGACACGAGTGTGCAATGGCGCGCAGTTTACCCTAATTCACACGCTGTTCTGCTGGAACGGCGGTCTTCGGCGGCTCCACGACGAGCGGCTGCGCCGGTCGCCGCCACTGCGGCAGACCGATCAGCACCACGGCACTGATGATCACCAGCATCGCCAGCGCTTCTTCCATGCCGATGGTCTCGCCGACAAACACGATCCCCAGCAACACCGCCACCGCCGGGTTGACGTAGGCATAACTGGTGGCCGCCGCCGGACGCACGTGTTTGAGCAGGTACATGTAGGAATTGAAGGCGATGATCGAGCCGAAGAAGATCAGATAACCCAAGGCCAGCCAGCCTTCCATCGGCGGCAAGGCTTGCAGATGTTCGCCGCTGACGGCGCTGCCGATCAGCAGCACCACGCCGCCCACCAGCATCTCCACGGCACTGGCCATTGCCCCTTGCGGCAGCGGCAGGTGTTTGCTCCACACCGAGCCGAACGCCCAGGTCGCCGCCGCAAAAATCAGCAGCGCCGCACCCAGCGGGCTCGATTGCAGATTGGAACCCATGTTGAGCATGGCGATGCCGACAATTCCCAACGCCACCCCGGCCCATTCGAGGCGCGTATTGCGCGCGCCCCAGAAATAGCCGCAGAGCAAGGTGAACAACGGCACCGTCGCCACCGCCAGTGCCGCCACGCCGGAAGCCACGCCAGTGTGCTCGGCGACACTGACCGCGCCGTTACCGAAACTGAGCAGCAGAATCCCGATGATCCCCGCCGCTTTCCACTGCGCCCAGGTCGGCGCCGGCGCCCCGCGCCAGCGCAGGAAGGCGTACATCAGGCTGCCGGCAATCACGAAGCGCACCCCGCCAAGCATCAGCGGTGGCCAGTATTCGACGCCGAGGCGGATCACCAGATAGGTTGATCCCCAAATCACATACAGCGCGAAAAACGCGGCGATCAACGGCAAGGAAAAACGGCGCAAGGCAGGCATGGGCAGCTCGACAGTCAGAGGCAGGGTGTGAATTATTCTAGAAAGGCCCGCGAGCAAAAATAAGCTACAAAACCTGTTTATCGCGCCGGTACACTTTTGAAACAACGGAGATCGACGGGATAAACCACGATTTCGAAAGTCTGGCAATTTCAGGAGTCCGGCCTTGGACAAATACGACCGCATGCTGCTCAGCGCCCTGTTGGAGAACGGTCGCGCGTCCTACGCCGATCTGGCGCGCAAAGTGAACCTGTCCGCCCCGGCAGTGGCCGAGCGCGTGGCCAAGCTTGAAGCCGCCGGAGTGATCACCGGGTATCAGGCGAACATCGACCTGTCGAAAATCGGCTTGCCGATTCAGTGCATGATCGAATTGCGCCTGCACCAGAACGGCAGCCAGAAGGTCTACGACGAACTGGTGAAAATCCCGCAACTGACCGAATGCTTTCGAGTGACGGGCGACCCGTGCGTGATGATGAAGGGTGCGGTGGCATCGATGACGGAGCTGGAAGAGTTGATCAATCGCGTGGCGAAGTTCGGCTTCAGCAAGACCTCGATTGTGTTGTCGAGCGCGATCGAGAAGCGCGTGCCGCTCAGCCATATAGAAGGCAACGGTAAGTAATCAGGAACTCAGAAGATCCAAATGTGGGAGCGGGCTTGCTCGCGAATGCGGTGTGTCAGACAACCTTTTGCCGAATGACACACCGCTTTCGCG
>NZ_JASCPO010000339.1:0-4553 GCF_029960145.1 Pseudomonas sp. PS01299
GGCATAACCTTAGACACTACGACACACAGACCCTTGTGGGAGGGGGCTTGCTCCCGAAGGCGGTGTGTCAGGCGATGGAAATACCAGCAATGCCGGCCTCTTCGGGAGCAAGCCCCCTCCCACAAGGAAATAGTGTTGTGGTCTGGAGGATCAGTGCCGTTTAAGGATCTGGTCCATCACCCAATCGGTTTTGAGGGCTTGTTCGGCGACGGCCGGATGCTGCGAACCACCACGAATATGCGCATTCATGCCCAGCACGTGATGCCACTGAATGTGCTCGTGATGGGGGATCTCCAGGCTGATCTGCTCATCGGCGAACAGCTGCACCGGATGCTCGTCAAACACGGAGAACGCGATCCGGCCCTGACTGCCGATAATCTGCACCCGATCCTCGCGCCGATCCGCCACAAAGCTCCAGCAACCCATGCCCAGCGCTCCGGAGGCGAACCGCCAACTGGCGCTGACCGCGTCTTCCGCCGCATACAAACCAGCCTGGCGCGCGGTGAAACCGGCGACTTCGACGATATCGCCGAGCAGGTACTGAAACAAGTCGAAACCATGGCTGGCCAAGTCGGCAAAGTAACCGCCACCGGCCACGCTCGGGTCGGTTCGCCAGTTGGCGCTGCCGTCCAGATCCGCCGCCGACGGTGCCTTGGTCAGCGTCCAGCTCAGGTGCCGCACCTCGCCGATGCGGCCCTGCGCCAGCCATTGCCGCACTTGGGCAAAGCGCGGCAACGAACGGCGGTAGTACGACACGAACAAGTGCAGACCGGCGTCGGCAAACGCCTGCTGCATTTCGCGGCTTTGTCCGGCGTTGAGCGCCATCGGTTTCTCGACGCAGCAATGCTTGCCGGCGGCGGCGACTTTCAGGCTGTAGGCGTGGTGGCTGTCGGGGGGCGTGGCGATGTACACCGCGTCCACCTCGGGGTCGTTGATCAGTGCATCGACATCGGTGTAGACCCGGGCGATACCGTGGCGCGCGGCGTAATCGGTCACCGCTTCAAGACGCCGGCCCATCACCGCCACCAGCGCCGAACCGGGCGCCTTGTAGAAGGCCGGCCCGCTCTTGCGTTCAGTGACGCTGCCGCAACCGATCATGCCCCAACGCACCACGTCCATGGTCAACTCCCTGTGTTTGAAACACTCAGCCGATGCGCAACGCGCGCAGATCGAGGTGGCCGTCCTTGATGGGCGGGCACCAGTAGTAGCCGCCGGTGATCGGCCGGCTGATGCGATACAGACCATCAGTGATGCCGTCTTCCAGACCGCTCATGCGCCGCAATTGGGCTTCGAAGGCGTCCAGCGAAACACCGAAGGCGAGGAACATCAGGCCGGCGCGATCACCGTCGATCCACGGCATCGAACGGCGCACGACGAACGCTTCGGGGGCGAAGCTTTCCTGGGCGGTGCGTTTGACGTGGGCGGAGACTGGCGCGTCGTCGATCTCTTCGTTGTCGCTGAGGCGACGGCCCATGATGTTGTCCTTGTCTTCGGCGGACAGCTTATGGAAACCCTTGAGGTCGTGCTGCCACTGCTGGATCGCGGCGAAGCTGCCTCCGACCAGACCATCAGCGCCCTCGCCCAGCAACGCGGCGGCGATCGCGGCGTCATCGTGCGGGTTTTCGGTGCCGTCTTCGTAGCCGGTCAGGTCATGGCCGTCCTTGTGGCGGAAGGCTTCCTGCATGTCTACCAGGCGCAGCGCCGGGGCCAGCGCGGCTTCGAAGGCGTGGCAGCGATTGAGCAATTCACCCCGGTCAACACCGTGCAGCCAGACCCACAGCGCGTGCTGGGTCGACGGGTTTTCCACGCCGACGCCGCTCATGGCCGGAAAGCTGCGCAGACCGTCGATTTGCACGTTCAGGGCTTTGGTCAGGGATTCACCGA
The DNA here is from genome assembly GCF_029960145.1 of Pseudomonas sp. PS01299. Classification (NCBI taxonomy): domain Bacteria; kingdom Pseudomonadati; phylum Pseudomonadota; class Gammaproteobacteria; order Pseudomonadales; family Pseudomonadaceae; genus Pseudomonas; species Pseudomonas sp. PS01299. The sequence continues at coordinate 1,885 of NZ_JASCPO010000339.1, forward strand.
AACCGATCACAGCCGACTTGCCGTCCACCAGATTCATCAGGTTGTCGATCGCCTGCGGCAGTGCTTCAACCGACGCAAGGGCAAAAAACAGGTGACGTGCTTGCGCAGGAACAGGGGTGGCGAGAATGCCCGGCTGGTAGTAACTCATGTGAACTCCTTGGGAAAGTGCGCGGGAGTTTACCTGTGGCCGGAGGGTTTGTGTGGGTTTGGAGAATGCTAAAAACCCCTCACCCTAACCCTCTCCCAGAGGGAGAGGGAACTGAACGGGGGAAGCTGTAGAGATATGCCGACTTGAAAATGATGTACCGAATCCATAATCGACAAAAATCTTTCAGGTCGATGTATGACGCGACACACCTCGGTCGGCCCCCTCTCCCTCCGGGAGAGGGCTGGGGTGAGGGTTTGTGTCATGCCGCCACGCACTCGGGCTCATCCCGGTCCAGCGCTTGAACGCCCGGCGAAAACTGCGCACGTCGCTGTAGCCAACTTCTTCAGTGATGCGTTCAATCGGCATCTCAGGATTGGCCAGCAGACTCATGGTCCGCGCCTGACGCACCTGTTCCAGCAGCGCTTCAAAGGTCAGCGCATGCTCGGTCAAACGGCGGCGCAAGGTGCGACTGCTCATGTTCAGGTCGCCGGCGATTTTTTCGATATGGCTGCCCCGGCTCAGGTCCCGGGCAATCGCCCGCTCTACGGCCTGAATCAGATCGAGTTTCTGGTGCACCTGCGCCGCTTCCAGCTCCAGCAACGCAACCGCCTGACGCAACGCCAGCGAATGATGATTGGGCAGGTTGACGTCCAGCCACCGGGCATCGATCAGCATGCGATTGTGCAGACAGCCGAAGCGTACGTCCGGCCCGAGCAGGCGGTGATATTCGCTCAGGTAATCCGGCGCGGCATGCACGAACTCCACGGCGATCGCCTTGAAATCATGGCCCGCCAAGGCCCGGCCATACACCAGCAGGCTGGCGAAAAACTCTTCAACGGCGAACACCTGCACATCGGCAAACGGCAAGCGACATTCGGCATCGAGGTGCACCTGATCACCCACCACATCGACGCTGGATACCACGATTCCGCCGGAGGTGTGCTGATGGCGAATGCCGAGGGCAAAGGCATCGCGCAAGGTCTTGCACAGCGACAGCACATGCCCGAGCAGCCCCAGCGTACCCAACACATTCTGCGCGCCGACCCACAACCCCAGCCCCTGATTGGGCAGCACTTTGAGCGCCCGTTGAATCATCGCCACGGCCTGGCGGTAGGAAATCCGCTGCGTCGGATCCTGCAGATCTTCGAGGGTGAAACCCAGGCCACGACACAGGCTTTCAGGGTCGATGCCTTTGTTGTGCACGACTTCAGCGAGGGTTTGCAGGAGGAACGGCGAGACCAGCGCCAATTCAAAAGTGGGGTCTTGGACTTTTACGTTCATGGGGGCTGACATTCCGGATCACGCTTGATTGTTATTTTTGTAACCGGTTATGTCGAAGGAAGTTAGCACAGGGTTGGCCGACTGTCCGCAGAAGTCCCCCTAACTGTCCGCCAATACCCTGCCCCGTCGGGCGCCAAGCGCTTATTTCTATGGTGCCGGACGTTCTGCGTACCGGCGCCACGTCCCACCACAATAATAATGAGGACAGCCATGAGCCCGAACCGCGCCACTTTCCCCTTGCGTCTGGCACTGACTTTGCTCGGATGCACCGCGTCCCTGCCGGCCCTGGCCACCGAAGCCGGCGTCGACAACATCGGCCCCGGCACCGACGGATTTTTCATGCTGCCGCTGGAAGTCGACAGCCTTCCGCAGAACATGGTCGCGTTCAACCTCTACTACAACCATTACAAGTCGACCAAGCTCAATATCAGCTCGTTGGGCGGCAAGGTGCCGAATGTCGAAATCGAATCCACGGCGGTGATCCCGCGTATTGATTACCTGAGCCCGGTGCGCGTGTTCGGCGGACGTCTGGCCGGCTACATCGCCCAGCCCTGGCTGAAGCAGGAAGTCTCGGTATTCGGCCTCAGCGATACCCGCGAAGGCATGGGCGACACCACCGTTGCGCCGATCATCCTGTGGGACATGGGCAAGAACCTGACCCTCGGCGCAGCCATTGAAGTCACGGTGCCCACGGGGGAATACAGCGTCGATCGGCTGGCCAACACCAGCAACAATTTCTACACCTACAAGCCGCTGTTCTCCTTCACCTGGTTGCCGACCGACAAGACCGAAGTGTCGATGAAGACCACCTACAGCTTCAACGAGAAGAACAAGGACACCGACTACAAGTCCGGGCAGATCTTCCACTTCGATTACTCGGCCAGCTACAAGATCACCGACGATGTGATGCTCGGCCTCAACGGCTACTACCTCAAGCAGACCACCGACGACAAACAGTACGGCCACACCGTGCAATTCGCCGGGCAGGATGTGGATGACGGCGTGCGCGGCCAGGTATTCGCGATCGGCCCGGCGTTGCATTTCACCTTTCTCAAATACGCCAGCGCGGAGATTCGCTGGGCCAAGGAGTTTGACGTGGAGAACCGGCCGGAAGGCGACATGCTCTGGGCCAAGGTCAGCATCCCCTACGCCTTCTGACCTGCGCCGCCATGCCATGTGGGAGCGGGCTTGCTCGCGAAAGCGCCGTGTCAGGCAACGTATTGGTTACTGACAGATTGCT
>NZ_JASCPO010000033.1:0-41077 GCF_029960145.1 Pseudomonas sp. PS01299
GCTCGCGAAGGCGGTGTGTCAGGCAACCGATTTGTCGACTGAAGAGACGCCTTCGCGAGCAAGCCCGCTCCCACAGGGGGTTGTGGTGATCAAGCGGTCACGGCCTGCTCCACCAGATGCCCGCTGTCGATCCGCACATGTCTAGGGTGGAAACGCTTCAGGCTGCTGCGGTGGCCGACGCTGACGATGCTCAGGCCCGGCAACTGATCGATCAGCGCCTGATACAACGTTGCCTCATCCTCTTCATCCATCGCCGACGTCGCTTCGTCCATGTACAGCCATTGCGGTGCGTAAAGCATGGCACGGGCGAAAGCCAGGCGTTGCTGCTCACCCGGCGACAGCATGCGCTGCCAGTGATTGGCTTCGTCCAGACGCGCAACCAGATGCGGCAGTCGGCAAGTTTCCAGCACCTCGGCGTAGCGCTCCGGCGCATAGGTATCGCCCGGCTGTGGATAACTCAAGGCCTCGCGCAAGGTGCCGATCGGCAGGTACGGTTTCTGCGGCAGGAACAGGTAACGCGCCGCCGGCAGCCGGATGTTGCCGTGGCCCGCCGGCCACAGATGCCCCATCGCCCGCAGCAACGTCGACTTGCCGCTGCCGGATCGGCCGCTGAGCATCACCCGCTCACCCGGCTCGACTGTCATGTCGGCGCTGGTCAGCAGATGACGACCATCAGCCAAGTCCAGACCGAGGTTGTGCACTTGCAATTCACTGCCCTGATTCTGCACGTCGATGGCCGGCGTACGCTGTTCGTTATCGGTCATGGCCTGACGGAAACTCAGCAGACGATCACAGGTGGCGCGCCACGAGGCCAGCTCTTGATAGGCGCTGATGAACCAGCTGAAACTCTCCTGGACGTTGCCGAATGCCGAGCTGATTTGCATCAGTTCACCCAGCTCGATCTTGCCGGCGAAGTAACGCGGCGCCGCAACGATAAACGGAAAGATCACGGCTGCTTGGCTGTAGCCGGCGGTAAAGAAGGTCAGTCGTTTGGACACTTTCATGATGTCCCAGAAGTTGTGCCAGACCAGACCGAAACGGCTGCTCAGCCGGCGGTTCTCGTTCGGCTCGCCGTTGTACAACGCGATGCTCTCGGCATTCTCACGAATTCGAACCATGGAGAAACGCAGGTCAGCCTCGAAACGCTGTTGTCTGTTGTTCAGGCCGATCAAGCGCCGACCGATCAAATGCGTCAGCCAACTACCCACCCCTGCGTAAATCAGCACACACCAGAACATGTAACCGGGAATCGTAACCCCGAACACTTCGATGCTGCCCGATACACCCCAGAGGATGATCGAAAAAGACACCAGACTGACGACATTGCTCAGCAAGCCAATACCCAGGCTTAAGGTGGTGGCGGTGAACTTGTTGAGGTCTTCTGAAATCCGCTGGTCCGGGTTATCGGTGTAACCGCCCTGCTCCAGCTGGTAGTAATTCTTGTCGGCAAGCCAACGGGAGAAATGCTTTTCGGTGAGCCAGGCCCGCCAGCGAATCGTCAGCATCTGGGTCAGATACAGCCGGTACACGGCACCGACAATCGCCACGGCCGCAATGCCGCAAAAATACAGAATCAAGCGCCAGAACGCCGCTTCATCCTTCTTTTGCAGGGCGTTGTAGAAGTCCTTGTACCAGGTGTTGAACCACACCGAGATGCCCACGCTCAGCAGCGAGAGCGCGATCACCGCAATCAGCAGCGTCCAGGCCTTGCCCTTCTCTTCACTGCGCCAGTAGGGCGTGATGATCGCCCACACCTTGCGAAAAAACTGCCCGCGCACAGCATCGTTGACCGCGGAATATTCAGCGTTCTGATTCATGGAAAAGGCTCGATAAAGAAAAGAACAGACACGCACCGATCATAGTTGATCGGTTCGTTTTATCGCCAGAGTGGGACTGGCTCATTCAGGGATTGTTCAGATTGATGGGGGTTTCAGTATCGCAGCGAGCGCACGTACCGTTCATCGGGACTGTCAGAGTTGACAGTAGAGGGGGGCTATTCAGGCTGATCAACTGGGCTGGCCTCCTGCAAGGAATTCGCTGTGAATCAGGAGAGCAGATTACCCCTCTGACAACGAAAGGAATTGGTCATGAACAAAGAAGAAAACCCGCTTAATGCTCCAACCAGCGATTCGATCAGGAATGGCAAACTGTCTATCAGCAAGCTCGGGAATTCGGGAACTACATTCACATTCGGGTCCAAAAACTCCGAGGTTCATATCGATGCTGCCTGGATCGGTTATGCCTCCGGAAAGAAATCCGAACAGAAAGGCGGTAAAAACAACGAGCTTATTCTCCCGGTATCAAAAGCTACCTTGGAAAGCTGGTTGGGGCTGGATCTCTACGCGCAATGCAAAGCGACACTGGGTGAAAAACAATACTCATCGCCAAAAACATTCTTCACGGTTGTAGATTGAACCCAAGGCGCTACCCGAATGCAGGGTAGCGCCTGTTTCATTCAATCCAGCTCATTCGGCCAGAAAACCTCTCAACGACGAACCGGGCGCTTCTGCAGCTTGCGCTGCAGGGTGCGGCGGTGCATGCCCAGGGCGCGGGCAGTGGCGGAAATGTTGCCTTCGTGTTCGGTCAGCACACGCTGGATGTGCTCCCATTGCAGACGGTCAACCGACATCGGGTTTTCCGGCACCAGACTGTCGAGGTCGGCGTGCTCGGAGAGCAGCGCGGCCAGTACGTCGTCGGCGTCGGCCGGTTTGCACAGGTAGTTGCAGGCGCCGCGCTTGATCGCTTCGACCGCGGTGGCAATGCTCGAATAACCGGTGAGGATCACCACGCGCATTTCCGGGTCCAGCTCCAGCAGCTTGGGCAGCAGCACCAGGCCGGAGTCGCCGTCCATTTTCAAGTCCAGCGCGGCGTAGTCCGGCAGGTCGGCCTGGGCGATGGTCAGGCCTTCTTCGGCGGAACCTGCGGTGCTGACGCGAAAGCCACGACGAGCCATGGCACGGGCCATTACTCGGGTGAACGTTGCGTCGTCGTCGACCAGCAGCAAATGCGGCAGTTCTTCGCCTTCGACTTGGATTTCGTCACTCATGTTGGTCTCCTCGGGCGCCGTGGGGCAGGCGCAGCTCGGTGAGCGTGCCGCCTTCCTCATGACTATAGAGTTTCACTGAGCCGCCGGCGCGTGTCACGCTGGCCTTGCTCAAAAACAGGCCCAGGCCGAAACCTTTGCCCTTGGTGGTAAAAAACGGTTTGCCGATCTGCTCGGCAATGGCCAGCGGCACACCGGCGCCGTGGTCACGAATACTGATGGTCACGGTTTCCGCGTCCCAGTCCAGCGTCACCTGGAGATTTTCCGGGCAGGCGTCGGCGGCGTTGTTCAGCAGGTTGAGCAGCGCCTGAGTCAGATCCGGCGGCGGTGCCATGCGCGGGACTGCGCCCTGGCCGAGACGCTGGAAGCGATAACTGGCTTCCGGACGCATCAGGTGCCAGCGGTTCAGCGCTTCGTCGAGCCATTGGGTGACATCCTGCATTTCCACGGCCATACGGCGGTTGGCTTCGGCGGCGCGCACCAGTTGCTGCAGGGTTTCTTTGCAGAGTTTGACCTGGTCCTGCAGCACCTTGAGGTCGTCCTGCAGCATCGCGTCGGGATGATCCTGCTGCATTTCCTTGAGCAACACACTCATGGTCGCCAGCGGCGTGCCGAGTTCATGCGCGGCGCCGGCCGCCTGAGTGGCGACGGCGAGCAATTGCTGATCGCGCAGGCCTTCTTCGCGGCGAATCGCCCGCAACTCTTCCTGACGACGCAGCTCTTCAGCCATGCGCGCAGCGAAAAACGTGATGACCGCAGCCGCCAGCGCGAAGCTCAGCCACATGCCGTAGATCTGCAGGTTCTCGCGGGCCACCGGCAGAGTTTCCAACGGGTAGAAACGCGTGAGCATCACGGTGTACAGCGCCAGCGCGATACCCGACAGAATCACCGAATAACGCCACGGCAGCGTCACCGCCGCGATGGTCAGCGGCACCAGATAGTAGGAAACGAACGGGTTGGTCGAACCGCCGGAGAAATACAGCAACGCACTGTGGATCACCAGATCGCAGGCCAGTTGCAGGGCGTATTCGAGTTCAGTCACCGGCCATGAAGTGCGCAGGCGCACGGCGGTGAACACGCACAGCAGAATCGAGCAGCCGAGGGTCATCGCCAGTTGCACCCACGGCAACGGCAGCAGTTGCAGCCAGTAGGCCAGGCCGACGGAACCGGCCTGCGCGGCGAGCACCAGGGTGCGAATGAAGGTCAGCCGCCAGAGGTTCTGGCGAGTGGCGGAAGTCAGTTGTACGGGGGCGAGCATGAGCTCTCCTGATGAGCGCTCCAGGCGGATCGCACGGAGTATAACCAAGCCGCGCCTTTGAGAGGCGAAAGTGCGGCAAATGACCACATGGCGCTACCAGAAAAATCGGCTACCTCACACGAAATTCCGAGGCATGAAGAGATCAACTGTGGTGAGGGGATTCATCCCCGATCGGCTGCGCAGCAGTCGTAAAACCTGCGCCCCCATTCTCCTGAAATAAATCTAGTTGCAGCATTTGGGCGGCTTCGCCACCCATCGGGGATAAATCCCCTCACCACAGAGTGCTTTCAACTTGCGGACATCTGTATAGAAGTTGTAACTGGGCGAACCGGAGCATAAAAGCTAGAGTCTGATGGTTTCACGCAGGCCCCCCGATCCAGCACCTGCGCCCTCATCAAGGAGCTTTCATGCACACATTTCGCCGCAGCGCCGCCCTTCTCGCCCTGACCGTCGGCAGCATCGCCAGCCTTCCGGCGCTAGCCGCCGATGAGCTGCACTACAACCAGATTTCCCTGCGCGCCGAAGTCAGCCAGGAAGTGGCCCGCGACCTGATGATCGTGACGCTCTACACCGAAGCGCAAAACACCGACCCGGCCAAACTCGCCGCCGACGTCAGCACCACCATGAACAAGGCACTCGCCCAGGCCAAGCAAGTCAAAGACATCACCCTGCACCAGGGCAGCCGCAACAGCTACCCGATCTACGACACCAAGGGCCAGAAAATCACCGGTTGGCGTGAACGCGCCGAACTGCGCCTGGAAAGCGCCGACTTCGCCGCCCTGTCCAAACTCACCGGCGAACTGCTGACCGACCTGAAAATGGGCGGCATGGACTTCGCCATCGCCGAGCCGACCCGCAAGGCCAGCGAGGACAAGTTGCTGAAAGAAGCCGTCATCGCCTTCAAGGCCCGCGCGCAACTGGCCACCGATGCACTGGGCGGCAAGGGCTACAAAATCGTCAACCTGAACCTCAACAGCAATGGCTTCCCGCAACCGTACATGCGCGCCCCGATGATGATGAAAGCCGCCGGCATGGCGGATTCGGCACCGGTCACGCCAGAAGTTGAAGCCGGCACCAGCCAGGTCAGCCTGACCGCCGATGGCTCGATCGAAGTGCTGATGCAGTGAATTGATGTGCGATGAATGAGAAACCGGCGATCAGAGATTGATCGCCGGTTTTTTTGTGCCTGGATTTTGTGGTGAATGTTCCGTCGCCATCGCGAGCAGGCTCACTCCTACAATTTGGAATGCGTTCCCCTGTAGGAGTGAGCCTGCTCGCGATGAACGATAACGCGGTCTCAAGCCTGCGGATCCACCCGATCCAGCGCCCGATTCACCGCCAGCTCAGCGAGCATGATGATCTGCTGAATCGCCAGCGCCGTATTGCGCTGCGGACGACTGAGCTGATCGGCGAAATCGCTGGCCATGGTGTTGGCCGAGGCCAGGGATTCACAGGCATGCGCCAGCAGGCTTTCCGTGTCGATGCCCGGATGGACGAGGAACATCGAACTCGGGGGGCGCGGTTTTGTAGCTTCGGGGCTGAGGTAGAAGTCGAGGGCGCGTTTGATCGCTTCGCGGTTTTTTGCAAGGTCTTCGGCGTTGAGGGCTTCGGTGAGTGGGGTTGTTTCTGGGGGTGGATCGGGGACAGGCTTGGACATTGATAGCGTTCCTAATCAAAAGCCATTCACTCGCCGTTTCTCACGCGGCGGAGTGGTGGCAGCAATGTGCGGGGTGAGAAACCGGTAGGAACAAGCCCGGCCGGACCGAAGCCCGCCCGCACACAGCCGCCATAGAACATTGCAGCAGCAGAAATGCCGGCGGCAATTATGGTGGTACTGATTGTGGATTAACAGTTCCTGCGGGTTCTCACACCCGATCGCTGAGTTTTCAGCGACAGCCCAAGGCTAGAGAGCTGGCGTCCGAGGGACAACCTGAAAACCTTGTGGGAAGGTTCTGGTTATTTGACACAGATTTAAACAGCCAAAAGCCAACCCTCACCCTAGCCCTCTCCCGGAGGGAGAGGGGACTGACCGAGGTATTTGGGGGAGCTACGCCGACATGAAATACCGAGCCGAACTCCAATTTTGAAAAGCCCAAAAATCGGCCCCCTCTCCCTCGGGAGAGGGCTGGGCGGGCGGCGTTCCGATGAGGGGCAAATCCACCACAAAACCAAAGCCGCCCCCCCGCTTTCACCACTCAACAGGATGAGCGTTAGCTCGGCTGCGGCTTTTGATCTGTAAGGCGACGTCGGAAGACTGAGTGGAGGGATTGATCCGGGGGTGGGAGCGCAGCGACCGTTTGGCGCAGCCAAACACAGCGAGAGGAGGTGCAGCGAAGCAAACCGTAGGCGCTGCCCCCGGATCGATCCCGGAGCGAAGGGACCCCGAGCCCCAGCGAGCGGGCCGAACGCAGGAGCAAGCCTTTTTGGTTACTTTTTCGGCGTCTGGAAAAAGTGACCCGCCGTAAGGGCGGAACCCCAAGCCGCCGTTACCGCAGCAACGGATATGCACCCAAAAGCCCCAGATATACCGAGATAGACATCTCAACAGGAAAAACGATATTTCCGAAGTCCCCCAAATCCCCGCTACCCTGAAAACACAACCACCTCCAATCGACCCGGGGACTCCATGCCAAGATCCACCCTCAAACCGCTCCTGATCTCCCTGGCCCTGGCCGCAACCACCCCAATCGCCAACGCCGCCACCACCCTTGTCTACTGCTCCGAAGCCAGCCCGGCAGGCTTCGACCCCAGCCAATACACCAGCGGCACCGACTTCGACGCCTCCGCCGAAACCGTCTTCAACCGCCTCACCCAATTCCAGCGCGGCGGCACCGACATCGAACCCGGCCTGGCGACAAAATGGGACGTCTCCAGCGACGGCCTGCAATACACCTTCCACTTACGGCAAGGCGTGAAATTCCACACAACGGAATATTTCACCCCGACCCGCGACTTCAACGCCGACGACGTACTGTTCACCTTCCAGCGCCTGCTCGACCCCGACAACGCCTTCCGCAAGGCCTACCCCGCCGAGTCCCCGTACTTCACCGACATGGGCCTGAACACCACGATCAAATCGGTAGAAAAAATCGACGATCAGACCGTGCGCTTCAACCTGAACAACGTTGACGCCGCGTTCGTGCAAAACCTCGCCATGAGCTTCGCCTCGGTGCAATCGGCCGAATACGCCGCGCAACTGCTAAAGGAAGGCAAAGCCGCCGACCTCAACCAGAAACCGGTGGGCACCGGCCCGTTCGTATTCAAGCGCTACCAGAAAGATTCGCAGATCCGCTACGCCGCCAACCCGGCCTACTGGAAACCCGAAGACGTGAAGATCGACAACCTGATCTTCTCGATCACCCCCGACGCCGCCGTACGCCTGCAGAAACTCAAGGCCGGCGAATGCCAGGTCAGCGGCTACCCGCGCCCGGCCGACATCGAAGTCATGGAGAAAGACCCGAACCTGCGCGTGCTCAAGCAGCCCGGATTCAACCTCGGCTTCCTCGCCTACAACACCACTCACCCGCCATTGGACCAGCTCAAGGTCCGTCAGGCACTGGACATGGCCATCGACAAACCGGCAATCATCAAAGCCGTTTACCAGAGTGCCGGCCAACTGGCGCAGAACGCCTTGCCGCCGGCGCAATGGTCGTATGACCCGAACATCAAGGACGCGCCATACGACCCGGCGAAAGCCAAGGCGCTACTCAAGGAAGCCGGGGTTGCGCCGGGTACCACCATCAACCTGTGGGCGATGACGGTGCAGCGCGCCTCAAACCCGAATGCACGCATGTCGGCGCAGATGATCCAGCAGGATTGGGAGAAAATCGGCATCAAGGCCAACATCGTCAGCTACGAATGGGGCGAGTACATCAAGCGTGCGAAAAATGGCGAACACGACGCGATGATCTATGGTTGGACAGGTGACAACGGCGACCCGGACAACTGGCTCGGCGTGCTCTACAGCTGCGCGGCAGTCAAGGGCAGCAACTACGCCAAGTGGTGCGACCCGGCCTACGACAAACTGGTGCAGCAGGCCAAGGTGACCACCGACAAGGCGCAACGGGTAAAACTGTATCAACAGGCGCAACTGATCCTTAAACAGCAGGTGCCGATCACCCCGATCGCCAACTCCACGGTGTTCCAGCCGCTGCGCAAGGAAGTGACCGACTTCAAGATCAGTCCGTTTGGCCTTACGCCCTTCTACGGCGTGGGTATAAATAAGTAACACCGAGCCCCAATGCGGCGCGCACAACGTGACCAGCGCACCGTTTTGGGGCTTCGTTTGCACCGTAAAATCCACCCGCAAACGGTCAAATGCGTCAAAAGTTATACAGATGCGACATTAAGGTACGTACGTGCCACCGTTTAACGCTCGCTCACACTCTGGATCTTGCATTGGGTATGGCCCCTGCATAAGTATCCGCAGGCACGACTCACGAGGTCGTACCTCAATATTAAAAAATGACAACAAATCATGAGGCCAACATGCTTAAACACGCGGTCATTCCGTTTTTAGTCGGCGCAGGCTTGTTAGCCTCCGCACCTTTCGCATCCGCTGCGACTAACCTGGTGTTCTGCTCCGAAGGGAGCCCGGCCGGTTTTGATCCAGGCCAGTACACCACCGGAACCGACTTCGACGCCTCAGCCGAAACCATGTTCAACCGTCTGAGCCAGTTCGAGCGTGGCGGCACCGCCGTTATCCCGGGCCTGGCCACCAGCTGGGACATTTCCCCGGACGGCCTGACTTACACCTTCCACTTGCGTGAAGGCGTCAAGTTCCACACCACCTCGTATTTCAAGCCGACTCGTGAGTTCAACGCCGACGACGTGCTGTTCACCTTCAATCGCATGATTAACAAGGATGACCCGTTCCGTAAGGCGTACCCGACCGAATTCCCGTACTTCACCGACATGGGGATGGACACCAACATCACCAAGATCGATAAAGTCGACGACCACACCGTCAAGTTCACGCTGAAAGAAGTCGACGCCGCGTTCATCCAGAACATGGCCATGAGCTTCGCCTCGATCCAGTCCGCCGAGTACGCTGCCCAGCTGCTCAAGGAAGGCAAGGCTGCCGACATCAACCAGAAGCCGATCGGCACTGGTCCGTTCGTGTTCAAGAGCTACCAGAAAGACTCGAACATCCGCTACACCGGCAACAAGGATTACTGGAAGCCTGAGGACGTGAAGATCGACAACCTGATCTTCGCCATCACCACCGACCCGTCGGTACGTATCCAGAAACTGAAAAAGAACGAGTGCCAGGTCACCCTGTTCCCGCGTCCGGCGGATCTCGCGGCGCTGAAGGCCGACAAGACCCTGAAGATGCCTGACCAGGCCGGTTTCAACCTGGGCTACATCGCCTACAACGTGATGGACAAGGTCAAGGGCAGCAACGAGGCTAACCCGCTGGCTGACCTGCGCGTACGTCAGGCGCTGGACATGGCGGTGAACAAGCCGCAGATCATCGATTCGGTTTACCAGGGCGCCGGCCAGCTGGCCGTCAACGCCATGCCACCGACCCAGTGGTCCTACGACACCACCATCAAGGACGCCAAGTACGATCCTGAAAAAGCCAAGCAACTGCTCAAGGAAGCTGGCGTCAAGGAAGGTACCGAGATCGTTCTGTGGGCGATGCCGGTTCAGCGTCCGTACAACCCCAACGCCAAGCTGATGGCTGAAATGCTTCAGTCCGACTGGAAGAAGATCGGCCTGAACGTGAAGATCACCAGCTACGAGTGGGGCGAGTACATCAAGCGTTCCAAAGGTGGCGAGAACCAGGCCATGATCATTGGCTGGAGCGGTGACAATGGTGACCCGGACAACTGGCTGAACGTGCTGTTCGGCTGCGACTCGCTCAGCGGCAACAACTTCTCCAAGTGGTGCGACAAGAAGTTCGACGGCCTCGTCAAGGAAGCCAAACGCACTACCGACCAGGCCAAGCGCACCGAACTGTACAAACAGGCGCAACACGTCCTCAAAGATGCAGTCCCAATGACACCTATCGCTCACTCGACGGTGTATCAACCCATGCGCGCCAACGTGCAGGACTTCAAGATCAGCCCATTCGGCTTGAACTCCTTCTACGGCGTCAGCGTCAGCAATTAAAAGAAACAGCGGCGACGTTTAAAGCGGCGCCGCTGTTTTTTTTCTGCCGACTAGCCAGGAATTTGCCTACAGCCATTTCCACCCTGCTCTAACAGGGAGGTACATGACGTGTTGCCTTTTCCTACGAGTCTTTAGGACTCAGCGCATTTACTGCCAGACCCACGGCACCTACCGTCGGGTTCTGACCAGTTTCTGCGTGGGCCACCGGCTTGCTGTACGTACTGGATTGAGCTCAATGCCACCTCAGCGTCCCTGGACGGGACCGCGGTGCATTGAACAACACTACAAAAAAGAGGGAGCGTCATGCGCCATACCTTGGTTTTTTCCGCACTGCTGGGCGCCGGCCTGTTGGCCGCCACGTCCGCCAGTTACGCCGCCAGCAACAGCCTGGTGTTCTGCTCCGAAGGCAGCCCGGCGGGTTTTGATACCGCGCAATACACGACGGCCACCGATAACGATGCCGCCGAGCCGCTGTACAACCGCCTGGTCGAGTTTGAAAAAGGCGCGACCAACGTCGTACCGGGACTGGCAACCAAGTGGGATATTTCCGAGGATGGTCTCAAGTACACCTTTCACCTGCGTGAAGGTGTGAAATTTCATACAACGCCGTACTTCAAACCGACGCGCGATTTCAACGCCGACGACGTGCTGTTCACGTTTAACCGCATGCTCGATCCGCAACAGCCATTCCGTAAGGCTTATCCGACCGAATTCCCGTATTTCAACGGGATGAGCCTGAACAAGAACATTGCCAAGGTCGAAAAGACCGGGCCGCTGACCGTGGAATTCACGCTCAACAGCGTCGACGCCGCGTTCATCCAGAACATCGCCATGAGCTTCGCTGCCATCCTGTCCGCCGAATACGCCGACAAGCTGCTGGCCGAAGGCAAGCCGAGCGACATCAACCAGAAGCCGGTCGGCACCGGGCCGTTCGTGTTCAAGAGCTATCAGAAAGACTCGAATATCCGTTACACCGGTAACGAGCACTACTGGGACCCGAGCCGGGTCAAGCTGAAGAACCTGATCTTCGCGATCAACACCGACGCTTCGGTGCGCGTGCAGAAGCTCAAGGCCGGCGAATGCCAGATCACTCTGCACCCGCGCCCTGCCGATGTTGAAGCGCTGAAGGCCGACCCGAAACTGCAGCTGATTTCCAAGCCGGGCTTCAACCTCGGCTACATCGCCTACAACGTGCGCCACAAGCCCTTCGACCAGCTCGAAGTACGTCAGGCGCTGGACATGGCGGTGAATAAACAGGGGATTCTCAACGCTGTTTATCAAGGCGCCGGGCAACTGGCGGTCAACGCCATGCCACCGACCCAGTGGTCCTACGACGACAGCATCAAAGACGCCGCCTACAACCCGGAAAAAGCCCGCGAGCTGCTCAAGGCTGCCGGCGTGAAAGAAGGCACCGAGATCACCCTGTGGGCGATGCCGGTGCAGCGTCCATACAACCCGAACGCCAAACTGATGGCCGAAATGCTCCAGGCAGACTGGGCGAAAATCGGTCTGAAAGTGAAGATCGTCAGCTACGAATGGGGCGAGTACATCAAGCGCACCAAGAATGGCGAGCACGATATCAGCCTGATCGGCTGGACCGGCGACAACGGGGACCCGGACAACTGGCTGGGCACCCTGTACAGCTGCGACGCCATTGGCGGCAACAACTATTCCATGTGGTGCGATCCGGCGTACGACAAGCTGATCAAAGAGGCCAAGGTCGTCACCGATCGCGACCAGCGCACCACGCTCTACAAACAGGCGCAGCAGTTGCTCAAGCAGCAAGTGCCGATCACGCCTGTCGCCCACTCGACGGTCAACCAGCCGTTAAGCGCCCGGGTTGAAGGCTTCAAGGTCAGCCCCTTCGGTCGCAATGTGTTCTCGGGCGTCAGTATCGATTAACCCAACCGATTAGCCGCAACGCTGAGGGGGCTGTCTATCCCCCTCACGCAAGCGCTTTGCCGAAATTCGCCAATCAGGCCTTTTGCAAACGTTTGCGATGTGTGAATGAGTTCTAAACCAATAACCGGCCAACCCAAAAAAGCCGGCATAAAAAGAAAGTAAAGGAGCTTCACCCATGAAACTGAGCAGCACCGCGATACTGGCCTTGGCCATCAGCAGCATCACCGCTACGGCGTATGCAGAACCTGTCAGTCAGGAATTCGTACCGACCACTCTGGCCGGCAGCAGCGCCCAAAGCGAGGCCAAAGGTTTTGTCGATGGACAAAGTCTGGGCGGCACCACGCGTAACTGGTATGCCAACGAACTGCGTCGTCGCGACGACACTTTCAGCTACGTGAAAAACAGCGACAAGAATACTTCGCCAGTGGTCCGGACCAAGACCCCGCGCCGTATCAACTGGGTGCAGGGCACAATCGTCAACTACACCTCGGGCTTTACCCAAGGTACCGTTGGCGTCAGCACCGAGGTGGCGGCCTACAACGCCATCGCTCTCGACCGCGACCGCAAGGACATTGCTGGCGGCTCCAACCGCACCCTGGCGCACTCCGACGGCGACGCTGTCGACCAGTGGAGCAAACTGGGTCTGGCCAACGTCAAGTTCCGTGTTTCCAACACTACGCTGACCGCGGGTCGTCAGAATTTCAGCACCCCGATCGTCGACGTCATCGGCAACCGTCCGCTGCCTTCGAGCTTCGAAGGTATCAGCCTGCACAGCGAAGAATTCAACAACCTGTCGTTCGACCTGGCCGGTTTCGACCGCGTCTCGCCTCGTACCGAGCAGAGCCTGTCGAAATTCCGCAGTGAGTACAACGCCAACGGCGCGGAAACTGACAAGGTCTACACCGGCGGCGTGAACTACCAGCCGCTCAAGAGTCTGAAAACCAGCCTGTACGTAGCCAATGTCGAAGACTTCTGGAACCAGTACTACTTCGGCGCCACCCACGAACTGGGTGATAGCCAGGTACTGAGCCTGACCACCGGCCTGAACTACTACAAAACCGTCGACGAAGGCAAAAAGTTGATGGGCAACATCGACAACGACACCTACTCGCTGTCGTTCGGCCTGACCCACCAGGCTCACAGCCTGACCTTCTCGTACCAGCAAGTGAACGGTGACGAGTACTTCGACTACCTGCACGAAACCAACGGCATCTACCTGGCCAACTCCCTGCTGTCGGACTTCAACGGCCCGAACGAGAAATCCTTCCAGATCGCCTATGGCATCAACATGGCCGAATACGGCGTGCCAGGCCTGAAGTTCAACATCTATCAGGCTCGCGGCTGGGGCATCGACGGGACTCACTACACCGGTACTGCCTACACCGTCCCAGGTGACAAGCGCGGCGACCTGAGCCTGATGGACGGCGAAAGCCACTACGAATACGGCATCGGCGCCTCTTACGCTGTGCAGAGCGGCCCTCTGAAGGCCACCGCGATTCGCGCGACTTACACCACTCACCGCGCGAGCGAGCACCAGGCTGACGGCAACATCAACGAGTTCCGTCTCGTGACCACCATCCCGTTCAACATCCTGTAAAAACCGCCAACCGACGGCTGACTCATGACGAGTCGGCCGTTCGGTTTTTGTCTTCAACCGATTGCAGAGGGTTATCGATGAAAATGCTTCCCCTACGTGCGGCCGTTGCTGCCGCGTTGTTGAGCGCCGCCATCGGCGTCTCGGCCAAACCCTTGGTGGTCTGCACCGAAGCCAGTCCGGAAGGCTTCGATATGGTCCAGTACACAACTGCAGTCACTGCCGATGCGGTGGCCGAAACGATCTTCAACCGTCTGGCCGACTTCAAACCCGGCACCACCGAAGTGATTCCGGCACTGGCCGAATCCTGGGACATCAGTGAAGACGGCCTGACGTACACGTTCCACCTGCGCAAAGGCGTCAAGTTTCACACCACCGAATACTTCAAGCCGACCCGCGACATGAACGCCGACGACGTGGTCTGGAGCTTCCAGCGTCAGCTGGACCCGAATCACCCGTGGCACAAACTGTCGAGCGTGGGCTTCCCGTACTTTGAAAGCATGGGCTTCAAGGAACTGCTCAAAAGCGTAGAGAAAGTCGACGACAACACGGTCAAGTTCACCCTGACCCGCCGCGAAGCGCCGTTCCTGGCCGACATCGCCATGGCGTTCTCCTCGATCTACCCGGCCGAATACGCCGACCAGTTGCTCAAGTCTGGCAAAACTGCCGACCTGAACAGCAAGCCGATCGGCACCGGTCCGTTTATCTTCCAGCGCTACGCCAAGGATGCGCAGGTGCGCTTCAAGGCCAACCCGGACTACTTCCGTGGCAAGGCCCCGGCTGACGCGCTGATCCTGGCGATTGCCACCGACAACAACGTGCGCCTGCAGAAGCTCAAGGCCAACGAGTGCCAGATCGCGCTGTATCCGAAACCGGATGACATCCCGAGCATCAAGAAAGACAGCAACCTGAAAGTCGACGAGATGGACGCGATGACCGTCTCGTACATCGCCATGAACACCCAGCACAAATACATGAGCGACGTGCGCGTGCGTAAGGCCATCGACATCGCGTTCGACAAGGAAGCCTACGTCAACGCGCTGTTCGGCAAAGGCAACGCCAGCGTGGCGGTCAACCCGTACCCGCCGACGCTGCTGGGCTACAACCACGACCTGAAGAACCCGCCACGCGATCTGGACAAGGCACGCGCCCTGCTCAAGGAAGCCGGGGTTCCGGAAGGCACCGTGTTTACCCTGTTTACCCGTAACGGTGGCGGCCCGACCAACCCGAACCCGATGCTGGGCGCGCAGATGATGCAGGCTGACCTGGCCAAGGTCGGAATCAAGATCGACATCCGCGTCATGGAATGGGGCGAAATGCTCAAACGCGCCAAGGCCGGCGAGCACGACATGGTGTCGGCCGGATGGGCGGGCGACAACGGCGACCCGGATAACTTCCTGACGCCTATGCTCAGTTGCGAAGCAGCCAAGAACGGCGAAAACTACGCGCGCTGGTGCAACGAGAAATTCCAGACCCTGCTCGACGAAGCACGGGCTAAAGTAGATCCGGCCGAACGCGCCAAACTCTACGAACAGGCCCAGGTGCTGTTTAATCAGGACCAACCGTGGATCAGCATGGCCCACACCCGGATGTTTACCGCAATGCGCAACAACGTAGAGGGTTATCACATCAGCCCTCTCACAACCAATAACTTCGCCACTACCCAGGTGAAGTAGATAAGAAACTCCCGGCCTCCCTGACCCCAGGGTCGCCGGGCACGCCTAACCGGCTGATGAGGTACCACACAAGATGTTTAGTTTTATTGCCCGCCGACTGGGGTTGTTGATCCCCACGTTTTTCGGCATCACCTTGCTGACTTTCGCGTTGATTCGCATGATTCCGGGCGACCCCGTGGAAGTGATGATGGGCGAACGTCGGGTCGACCCCGAAATGCACGCTCAGGCAATGGAACGCCTAGGTCTGAACAAACCGCTGTATGCCCAGTACCTGGACTACATCGGCAAACTGGCCCACGGCGATCTCGGCGAATCCCTGCGTACGCGTGAGAGCGTATGGACCGAGTTCACCTCCCTCTTCCCGGCGACCCTGGAACTGTCCATGGCCGCCCTGCTGTTTGCCGGCATCCTCGGTCTTCTGGCCGGGGTGATTGCGGCTCTAAAGCGAGGATCCCTGTTCGACCATGGGGTGATGGGCATCTCCCTGGCGGGGTATTCGATGCCGATCTTCTGGTGGGGCCTGATCCTGATCATGTTCTTCTCGGTGAGCCTGGGCTGGACCCCGGTGTCCGGGCGGATCGACCTGCTTTACGACATCGAGCCGCGCACCGGTTTCATGCTGATCGACACGCTGCTGGCCGATGACATGGGCGCGTTCCTCGATGCCCTGCATCACCTGATCCTGCCGGCCATCGTGCTCGGCACCATTCCGCTGGCGGTGATCGCGCGGATGACCCGTTCGTCGATGCTCGAAGTGCTGCGTGAAGACTACATCCGTACCGCCAAGGCCAAAGGCCTGTCGCCCTCGCGCGTGGTGTTCGTGCACGGCCTGCGCAACGCGCTGATTCCGGTGCTGACCGTGGTCGGCCTGCAAGTCGGCACCCTGCTGGCCGGTGCAGTCCTGACCGAAACCATTTTCTCCTGGCCCGGCATCGGTAAATGGCTGATCGAAGCCATCGGCGCCCGGGACTACCCGGTTGTGCAAAACGGCATCCTGTTAATCGCCTGCCTGGTGATTCTGGTCAACTTCGTAGTGGACATCCTCTACGGCTTTGCCAACCCACGCATCCGTCATCAGCGCTGAGGTCCATACCATGAGCACTCCAACATCCTCAGTAGCCACTTCCGCCCCAAACGCGGATCAAAGCCTGCTGTACCCGTCACCGTACAAAGAATTCTGGCAAGCCTTCTCCAAGAACAAGGGCGCGGTTGCCGGCCTGTTGTTCATGCTGCTGGTGATTTTCTGCGCGATCTTCGCGCCGTGGGTCGCCCCGCATAACCCGAGCGAGCAATACCGGGACTTCCTGCTGACGCCACCGGCGTGGCTCGAAGGCGGGCAGATGCAATTCCTGCTCGGCACCGATGAACTGGGTCGCGACCTGCTGTCACGGCTGATCCAGGGTTCGCGCCTGTCGCTGCTGATCGGTCTGTCGTCGGTGGTGATGTCGCTGATCCCGGGGATCCTGCTGGGTCTGTTCGCCGGTTTCTTCCCGAAAATGATCGGCCCGACCATCATGCGTCTGATGGACATCATGCTGGCCCTGCCGTCCCTGCTGCTGGCTGTGGCGATCGTCGCCATCCTCGGCCCTGGCCTGATCAACACCGTGATCGCCATTGCTGTGGTATCGCTGCCGTCCTACGTGCGTCTGACCCGTGCTGCGGTAATGGGCGAACTGAACCGCGACTACGTGACCGCCGCACGCCTGGCCGGTGCCGGTCTGCCACGCCTGATGTTCATCACCGTGCTGCCCAACTGCATGGCGCCGCTGATCGTGCAGGCCACCCTGAGCTTCTCCTCGGCGATTCTCGATGCCGCCGCCCTGGGCTTCCTCGGCCTTGGCGTACAACCGCCAACCCCTGAGTGGGGCACCATGCTGGCCTCGGCACGCGACTACATCGAACGCGCCTGGTGGGTCGTGAGTCTGCCTGGTTTGACCATTTTGCTCAGCGTGCTGGCAATCAACTTGATGGGCGACGGTCTGCGCGATGCGCTGGACCCGAAACTCAAGAACGCCGCCTGAGGAGATTCCCATGTCACTGCTAGAAATCAAGAATCTCAACGTTCGCTTCGGCGACAAAACCGCGACACCCGTTGTCGATGGCCTCGACCTGAAAGTCGACAAAGGCGAAGTCCTGGCGATCGTAGGCGAATCGGGTTCGGGTAAATCCGTGACCATGATGGCGCTGATGGGCCTGATCGAGCATCCCGGCATCGTCACCGCCGACTCGCTCAGCTTTGACGGCAAAGACATGCTCAAGCTGAGCAATCGCCAGCGTCGGCAAATCGTCGGCAAAGACCTGTCGATGGTGTTCCAGGACCCGATGACCGCGCTCAACCCGAGCTACACCGTCGGTTTCCAGATCGAAGAAGTGCTGCGCCTGCACCTGAAAATGTCCGGCAAGCAAGCGCGCAAACGCGCCATCGAGCTGCTGGAAAAAGTAGAGATCCCGGGCGCCGCCAGCCGTATGGACGCCTACCCGCACCAACTGTCCGGCGGTATGAGCCAGCGTGTCGCGATCGCCATGGCGATTGCCGGCGAGCCGAAACTGCTGATCGCCGACGAACCGACCACGGCACTGGACGTGACGATTCAGGCACAGATCATGGATCTGCTGCTGGCGTTGCAGAAAGAACAGAACATGGGCCTGGTGCTGATCACTCACGACCTCGCGGTTGTGGCCGAAACCGCCCAGCGCGTGTGCGTGATGTACGCCGGCCAGGCTGTCGAAGTCGGTCAGGTGCCGCAACTGTTCGACATCCCGGCGCACCCGTACAGCGAAGCGCTGCTCAAGGCGATTCCGGAACACAGCCAGGGCGCCGAGCGTCTGGCGACACTGCCGGGCATCGTCCCGGGCCGTTATGACCGCCCGCAGGGTTGCCTGCTGTCGCCGCGCTGCCCGTACGTGCAGGACACCTGCCGCGCGCAGCGTCCGGCCCTTGATCCGAAAAGCAACAGCCTCGCGCGCTGCTTCTTCCCGCTGAACCAGGAGGTGGCGTAATGGCCGTCGTACTTACCGCCCGCGACCTGACCCGTCACTACGAAGTCTCCCGTGGCCTGTTCAAGGGGCACGCCACCGTACGCGCGCTCAACGGCGTGTCGTTCGAACTGGAAGCCGGCAAGACCCTCGCCGTAGTCGGCGAATCGGGCTGCGGCAAATCCACCCTCGCCCGCGCCCTGACCCTGATTGAAGAGCCGTCGTCCGGTTCGTTGAAAATCGCCGGCCAGGAAGTGGCTGGCGCCGACAAGGCCCAGCGCAAACAACTGCGCAAAGACGTGCAGATGGTATTCCAGAGCCCGTACGCGTCGTTGAACCCACGGCAGAAAGTCGGTGACCAACTCGGCGAGCCGCTGCTGATCAACACCAACCTGTCCGCCGCTGAACGCCGCGAAAAAGTCCAGGCGATGATGAAGCAGGTCGGCTTGCGTCCCGAGCACTACCAGCGCTATCCGCACATGTTCTCCGGCGGTCAGCGCCAGCGGATCGCTCTCGCCCGGGCGATGATGCTGCAACCGAAAGTGCTGGTGGCGGATGAGCCGACCTCGGCACTGGACGTGTCGATTCAGGCCCAGGTGCTGAACCTGTTCATGGATCTGCAGCAAGAGTTCAACACGGCGTACGTGTTCATCTCGCACAACCTGGCGGTGGTGCAACATGTGGCCGATGACGTGATGGTGATGTACCTCGGTCGCCCGGTGGAAATGGGCCCGAAAGACGCTATCTACGAACGTCCGCTGCACCCGTACACCCAGGCGTTGCTGTCGGCGACCCCGACCATTCACCCGGACCCGAACAAGCCGAAAATCAAGATCGTCGGCGAATTGCCCAACCCGCTGAACCCGCCACCGGGCTGCGCGTTCCACAAGCGCTGCCCGTACGCGACCGAGCGTTGCAGCACTGAAGAGCCGTTGTTGCGTGAATTGGATAATCGCCAGGTGGCCTGCCACTACGCCGAGCAATTCCTCGACGGCGCCGCCTGATTAACGGCGGACGAAATTGTGGGAGCGGGCTTGCTCGCGAATGCGGTGTGACAGTCACTGATAATGGTGACTGGCTCACCGCTTTCGGGAGCAAGCCCCCTCCCACAGGGAACTTGAGTTGTCGCTAAAGCGTTAACCAAACCCCTTCTCCCCCGATTGCGCATCAGTCGGGGAAGAAGGGGTTTTCTTTTGCCGGCGATTTACGACTGGCTGTCGCCTTCGTCATCGTCAGTGTCCGGCTCGTCAGTGGTCGAGTCGTCATCATCCTTGCTGCCGCCCTGATCCTGATCGCCCGGTTCGGATTCCGACTTGGCCAGCATGACCACACCGGCTTGTCCGTGGGCTGCGTTAAACCCCTGTGATGGTGTGGCAGAACTTGCCCACGCCGCCGTAGTGCCAAGCGTCAACATCACCAAAACCTTAAGCAACAGCACAATGCGTTGAAAAATGCTCATAGCCATTTCCATCCTTTCGTGGTTGAAGCCTGGGGTGCCGATCCGGCGCTGAATGAAATCTAGTTCCGATCAGTCCGGTTCACCAGATAGGACGCTGACCAACCCCGGGAAATGCCCCGGTACGGCAGATCACTTGTGAATAACCGCTATAACCGAATCAGCTAAGCGAGGCCGTGCGTTTGCTGGTGGCCAGCGCCTTGTCCTGGGTCGATGAGCGCGTCGCCAAGCAGATCAGCGGCAAGGTCAACAACGCCAGTGTCGCGCTTGCAAGCCATACACTGTGGCCGCCGAAGCGACCATACAACTGACCACTCAACACCGGCGACAGCAATGCACTGGCGCTCCAGCTCATGAAAAACAGGCCGAAATACTGGCCGCTTTTGCCGCCCTGCGCATGCCGCATGACCAGCACATTCATCGGCGGCATGAAAAAAGCTTCACCCAACGTCCAGATCACCGTCGACAAACACACGTAAAACAGCCCCGAACCAAACGGCAGCA
The DNA here is from genome assembly GCF_029960145.1 of Pseudomonas sp. PS01299. Classification (NCBI taxonomy): domain Bacteria; kingdom Pseudomonadati; phylum Pseudomonadota; class Gammaproteobacteria; order Pseudomonadales; family Pseudomonadaceae; genus Pseudomonas; species Pseudomonas sp. PS01299. Next base: position 20,524 of record NZ_JASCPO010000033.1, read on the forward strand.
TTCCCAACCCGACCGCCAGCAACACACAACCCGCCAGCAATTGCCGACGCAAGCCCCAGCGCTCGCCCCAATGCGTCAGTGGTATCTGCAGCGCCACCACCAGCATCGCGTTAAGCCCGAACTGCCAGCCGATGGCCTCGGTGCTTAAGTGGTAGTAGTCGCGCAGATAGTTGCCCAGCGTGCTGTAAACCGTGTCGAAGGCCATCCCCAGCAACACGGCCGCACCGAGCAGCCAGAGGAACGCCGCGTCGCGCAACGGTGTGCCAGTGCCAGCCTCGGTCACCTCATCGGGCTCGAGCACCTCACGGTGCCAGGTAGTGCGCACAAACCACAGCAACGCCAGCAACGTCATCGCCGCACTGACAAAAAACACCCAACGGAAATCCATCTGCGCCAACACCCCGCCCGCCACACCTGCGGCGGCGATGCCAAGGTTGCGCGCCACCCGGCTCAAGGCCTGCGCGCGCGAGCGTTGAGCGACTTCGCAGTACTCCATGATCAGGCGTTGGTGCAGGGTGCGAATGGCCCCATCGATCGTCCCGCTGAGCAACAGCAATGCCGCAAGCAACGGCACTTGCGAGACCAGCCCCAGCAGGATCAACACCCACACCGAAACAAAGAACAGCGTCGCCGTCAGCCGCGCCGTGCGCACATGATCACTGAGCAGCCCACCGAGCATCGAACCGACCAACAACCCGGCACCATAGGCCGACAGCAACCAGCCGACGGTTTCAATCGCCAGCCCCAGCTCCTGACGCAGATACAGCGCCATGAACAACTTGACCATGCTGCTCAGACGATTGATGAACAGCAACGCCGCAAGCACCCAGGCCATCAGACTGAAATAGCCATTGGGGCGCAGCAGATGGATGAGGTTGCGCGTCATTCCATTGACCTCTCAAAGCGACTGGCGTGACCTGGAACACTAACGTCCAGCGCGCCGGTTGTCGCGTTCAAGAACCTTGAGATCTCAAAATACGGATTCGTCCTACAGTCCCTGCAAGGAGCTTCCTTCAGTCGCTCAATTGGATTAGAGAAACTGGTCGGCTGTCAGGCCGCCATCGCCAGCAGGCTGGCTCCTACAGTGGGAATGGGTGCGGTCAGCTGGAGACTGGTCGGCTGTCAGGCAGCCTTCGCGAGCAAGCCCGCTCCCACAGGTTGAACCCGGTGTATTCAGGTAGAGATTGGTCGGCTGTCAGGCCGCCTTCGCTGGCGAGCCAGCCCCCACAGAAGAGCCTGAGCCGAACGCATGCTTTTCACCACTCAAATGGCCGAGTGTCAGCTCGCCGAAAGCTTTTGATCTTGATCCACGGGCGACGTCGGAAGGCTGAGTGGAGGGATTGATCCGGGGGTGGGAGCGCAGCGACCGTTTGGCGAAGCCAAACACAGCGAGAGGAGGTGCAGCGAAGCAAACCGTAGGCGCTGCGCCCGGATCAATCCCGCAGCGAAGGGACCCCGAGCCCCAGCGAGTGGGCCGAACGCAGGAGCAAGCCTTTTGGGTTACCTTTTCGGCGTTTGGAAAAGGTGACTCGCCGTAAGGGCGAAACCCTTAGTAGCCGTTACCAAAAAAACGGATATGTACACAAAAAAACCAAGAACCTGGTCGGCCCAAAGGCCGCCAAGACCAAAGCCCCCAAAAAAAAGCCCCCAAGGCCTACACCTCAGGGGCTTTCGAACAAACCAGCTCAGCGCTTAGTGATGCTCACGCGTCGCACGGAATTTCACATCCGGCCACCGCTCTTCCATCAACGCCAGGTTAACCCGCGTCGGCGCCAGGTAGGTCAGGTGCCCACCGCCATCCAGTGCGAGGTTCTCCACCGCCTTGTTGGAAAACTCCTCAAGCTTCTTCTTGTCACTGCATTCAATCCAGCGCGCGGAGTAAACGGTGATCGGCTCATAAGAGCACTCAACCTTGTATTCCTCCTTCAAGCGGCTCGCTACCACATCAAACTGCAGCACACCGACGGCGCCAAGAATGATGTCGTTGCTGCGCTCCGGGAAGAACACCTGGGTCGCGCCTTCTTCGGCCAACTGCTGCAGACCCTGACGCAACTGCTTGGACTTCAGCGGATCACGCAGACGCACACGACGGAACAGCTCCGGGGCGAAGTGCGGGATACCGGTGAAACCGAGGACTTCACCTTCGCTGAAGGTGTCGCCGATCTGGATCGTGCCGTGGTTATGCAGACCGATGATGTCGCCGGCGTACGCCTCTTCCAGCTGTTCACGCTCGGAGGAGAAGAACGTCAGGGCGTCGCCGATGCGCACGTCCTTGCCGGTACGCACGTGGCGCATCTTCATGCCTTTCTCGTACTTGCCGGAGCAGATACGCATGAAGGCGATGCGGTCGCGGTGCTTCGGGTCCATGTTCGCCTGGATCTTGAAGATGAAGCCCGAGAACTTCTCTTCCACCGGCTCCACGGTACGTTCGTTGGCGACACGGGCCAGCGGACGCGGGGCCCAGTCAACTACAGCGTCGAGCACGTGGTCGACACCGAAGTTGCCCAATGCCGTACCGAAGAACACCGGAGTCAGTTGACCGTCGAGGAACTCCTGCTGGTTGAACTCGTGGCAGGCGCCCTGCACCAGTTCCAGCTGTTCGAGGAAGCGATCGTACTCGTCGCCCAAGTGCGCGCGCGCCTCGTCGGAATCGAGCTTCTCGATGATCTTGGTTTCGGTGCGTTCGTGACCGTGACCGGCGGTGTAGACAATGATGTAGTCGTCGGCCAGGTGGTACACGCCCTTGAAGTCGCGGTAGCAACCGATCGGCCAGGTGATCGGCGCTGCCTTGATCTTCAGGACGGCTTCGATTTCGTCGAGCAGTTCGATCGGGTCGCGGATGTCACGGTCGAGTTTGTTGATGAAGCTGACGATCGGCGTGTCACGCAGACGGCAGACGTCCATCAGGGCGATGGTCCGTGGCTCAACGCCTTTACCGCCGTCGAGGACCATCAATGCCGAGTCGACCGCCGTCAGGGTGCGGTAGGTGTCTTCGGAGAAGTCTTCGTGGCCCGGTGTGTCGAGCAGGTTGATCATGTGTTCGCGATACGGGAACTGCATGACCGACGTGGTAATGGAAATACCCCGCTGCTTCTCCATCTCCATCCAGTCGGATGTCGCATGGCGGTCGGATTTACGGGATTTCACCGTACCGGCCACTGCAATCGCCTTGCCCATCAACAGGAGCTTTTCGGTGATCGTGGTTTTACCGGCATCGGGGTGGGAAATAATGGCGAAAGTGCGGCGTTTCGCGACTTCGGCGGCCTGGTTGGTCATGGGAAATCGCCTGGCGGTGATTCAAAAAAGGGCCGCGATTATAGCCCAACTCGATGCAATAACCGAACCGTTGAGCACATTAAGGGTGGCCAAATGCTGCCCCAGATGGGAACCTTTTAAAGCACGGAGACGTCCATCCCCTGTTACGACATTTCGTCAGGGGCTGAAAAATCAGCAAGTTAGCCTGACGAGGCTGCGCTCATGGCTCGCTTTCAGACCGCTTGTTGCCGGTGCTGAAGGAGCTGCTTCTCGCGAACGTTTATTCCCGGCAGCCAAGGCTTGGCATGCCACACGGGAGAGCGTTCGCCGACTATAAAAAAGGAGTCCGCCTGTGGCTATCCGCTATGGCAAAGGGCTGATGGGAGGTGCGGTGGTTATCGCGCTCCTGGCCCTGCTGATCCACTGGATCGGCATCAACACGATCGAACACTACCGCGACGATTTGTTGTTTTACCTGCAAGCTCATCTGATTCTCGTCCTCGCTTCAATGCTGGCCGCCCTGGTCATGGGCATCCCCGCCGGTATCTTCCTCAGTCGCCCGACCATGGTCGGCCGCGCTGAACGCTTCATGCAGATCTTCAATATCGGCAACACCGTGCCACCGCTGGCTGTACTGGCGATTGCCCTGGGGGTTCTCGGCATCGGCAGTGGTCCGGCGATCTTCGCTCTGTTCCTCGCGTCCCTGTTGCCGATTGTGCGCAACACCTACGAAGGTCTGAAAAACGTCCAGGGTTCGCTGAAAGAAGCCGCCGTCGGCATCGGCATGACCCCGCGCCAGGTGTTGTGGAAAGTCGAATTGCCCAACGCCGTGCCGATCATCATCGGTGGCGTGCGCGTGGCACTGGCGATCAATGTCGGCACCGCGCCGCTGGCCTTCCTGATCGGCGCCAACAGCCTCGGCAGCCTGATCTTCCCTGGCATCGCCCTGAACAATCAGCCGCAACTGCTGCTCGGCGCCGCGTGCACCGCGCTGATGGCCCTGCTGCTCGATGGCGTGGTCACCCTCGCCAGCCGTCTCTGGCTGGAACGCGGTTTGCGCCCGTCTTAAGGCTTTTGCGAAGGAATACTTATGAAACGATTTAGCTTGATCTTAGGCTGCATCATGCTGTTCGCAGGATTTGCCCAGGCGGCGGAAAAACCGCTCATTCGCCTCGGCGCCCGGGTGTTCACCGAGCAGACCCTGCTCGCGGAAATCACCGCGCAATACCTGCGCAGCAAAGGCTACGACGCGCAGATCACCGGCGGTCTGGGCAGCAACCTCGCCCGCAGCGCTCACGAAAGCGGACAACTGGACATGCTCTGGGAATACACCGGCGTGTCGCTGGTGGCCTACAACCATGTCACCGAGAAACTCGACAGCGAACAGTCCTACGCCCGGGTCAAAGAACTCGACGCGAAAAAAGGCCTGGTCTGGCTGACCCCGTCGAAATTCAGCAACACCTACGCCCTCGCCCTGCCGAAAAAAGTCGCCGAGGAGTATCCGCAGATCAACACCATCAGTGACCTGAACAAGGTGCTGCGCGATGAGGCCAAGACCAATCACCTGGTGGCGCTGGACACCGAGTTCGCCAACCGCTCCGACGGTCTGGACGGCATGGTCAAGCTCTACGACATGAACCTGACCCGCAAGAACATCCGGCAGATGGACGCCGGGCTGGTCTACACCGCGCTGCGCAACGGCCAGGTGTTTGCCGGTCTGGTCTACACCACCGACGGTCGCCTCAACGCCTTCGGCTTGAAGCTGCTGGAAGACGACAAGCACTACTTCCCCGACTACACCGCCGCGCCGGTGGTGCGTCAGGCGTATCTGGACAAGCACCCGCAACTGGCCGAGCAACTCAAGCCGCTGGCGCAACTGTTCGACGACGAAACCATGCGCCAGCTCAACGCGCGGGTCGATGTCGATCACGAAAGCCCATCGAAAGTCGCCGCGGATTTCCTGCGCCAGCACCCACTCAACTAAGGAGGAAAAGTCATGGAATTTCTCAACGCCTTTTCCCACCTCGACTGGCAGCAGGTGATGCACCTGACCTGGCAGCACATCACCCTGGTCGGCATCGCGGTAACGCTGGCGATTCTCATCGGTGTGCCGCTGGGCATTCTGATGACGCGCTTCCCGAGCCTCGCCGGTCCCTTGCAGGCCAGCGCCACGGTGCTGCTGACCGTGCCGTCGATTGCCCTGTTCGGCCTGCTGCTGCCGTTCTACTCCAAATTCGGCCAGGGCCTGGGGCCGATGCCGGCGATCACCGCAGTGTTCCTCTATTCGCTGCTGCCGATCATGCGCAACACCTACCTCGCCCTGACGGGCGTCGAGCCGGGCATTCGTGAAGCTGCACGCGGCATCGGCATGACCTTCGGCCAGCGCCTGCGCATGGTCGAATTGCCGATTGCGGTGCCGGTGATCCTCGCCGGGGTGCGCACCGCGGTGGTGATGAACATCGGCGTGATGACCATCGCCGCGACCATCGGCGCCGGTGGCCTTGGCGTGCTGATCCTCGCCTCCATCAGCCGCAGCGACATGTCGATGCTGATCGTCGGCGCGCTGCTGGTCAGTCTTCTGGCGATCTTCGCCGACCTTCTCCTGCAGTGGCTGCAACGTACGCTGACTCCAAAAGGACTCCTCAAATGATCGAACTTCAAAACCTCAGCAAGACCTTCCAGAGCAACGGCAAAGATGTCAAAGCCGTGGACTCGGTAAGCCTGACCGTCAATGAAGGCGAAATCTGTGTGTTCCTCGGGCCATCGGGTTGCGGCAAAAGCACCACGCTGAAAATGATCAACCGGCTGATCAAGCCAACCTCGGGCAAGATCCTGATCAACGGCGAAGACACCACCGACCTCGACGAAGTCACCCTGCGCCGCAACATCGGCTACGTGATCCAGCAGATCGGTCTGTTCCCGAACATGACCATCGAAGAGAACATCGTCGTGGTGCCGAAACTGCTCGGCTGGGACAAACAGAAATGCCACGACCGCGCTCGCGAACTGATGAGCATGATCAAGCTGGAACCCAAGCAGTATCTGCATCGCTACCCGCGTGAACTGTCCGGCGGCCAGCAACAGCGGATCGGCGTGATCCGCGCACTAGCGGCCGATGCCCCGCTGTTGTTGATGGACGAGCCGTTCGGTGCGGTCGACCCGATCAACCGCGAGATGATCCAGAACGAGTTCTTCGAGATGCAACGGGCGCTGAACAAGACCGTGATCATGGTCAGCCACGACATCGACGAAGCGATCAAGCTCGGTGACAAGATCGCGATCTTCCGCGCCGGTAAACTGCTGCAGATCGATCACCCGGACACCCTGCTTGCGCATCCGGCGGACGACTTTGTCAGCAACTTCGTCGGTCAGGACAGCACCCTCAAGCGCCTGCTGCTGGTGAAGGCTGAAGACGCAGCGGACAACGCGCCGTCAGTCAGCCCCGAAACCCCGGTGGCTGATGCGCTGGAGTTGATGGACGAGCATGACCGCCGCTATGTGGTGGTCACCTGTGCCGAGAACAAGGCGCTGGGCTATGTGCGTCGTCGCGACCTGCACCGCCAGACCGGCACCTGCGCGCAGTATCTGCGTGAGTTCAACGCCACCGCGGCGTACGACGAACATCTGCGCATCCTGTTGTCGCGCATGTACGAATTCAACCGTTCGTGGCTGCCGGTGATGGATGCCGAGCGGGTGTTCCTCGGTGAGGTGACGCAGGAGTCGATCGCAGCCTATCTGAGCTCGGGTCGTTCGCGCGGGATGAAGACCAATATCGTCTCGCCGGCTGAGGCTGTAATCGCGTAAAAACTCCAAACCTGTGGGAGCGGGCTTGCTGGCGAATGCGTAGTGGCCGTCGGCGGTGATGTCGGCTGTGAAAATGCCTTCGCGAGCAAGCCCGCTCCCACAGGATTCGTGCAATTTCCTGATGATTCGCAGGGCGGAAAAGAATCTCAACAGCTGCGTTCACAGAACCTCTGCAAACACCCGCTCCCAAACGGCCAAAATCCCCCTCACATCCACCTCTCGCCGCCAACGTCGCCGATGTTGCGCCGATCACACTTCCCGGCTAATTAGCCGACAAAAGCCGCGAACGTGCAGGTATTTTTAACACATGAAAATTCCCCGGGAACATCTGTCCGTCATCTGGGTCGGCTACAAAGAGTGATATCCGCGACGTACGTCAGAAGCGTGCAAAAACGCGACATTTTTAGTTGATCTCACGCCCCTCACGCCCTAAAGTTCGCGCCGAACGTCCATGCTGGAAACGATCCATCCGGCTCAAGTACTGACGACGAGACAGCAAGGCCAAGGGCAGATACGCCCGTGGCCTTTTTGCTTTCGGCGACATGCCTTGGGAAGTAGGCGAACCAAAGTGGGGATACGGAGGACGTTCATTTACACCCATGTTTTTACCCGTTTGCCCATAGGAGCACTCCAGCATGTCGATCCAGGTCGAAGACTATTTCGCGCGCGAAACCTTTCAGAAAATGAAGGCGTTCGCCGACAAACAGGAAACCCCGTTCGTGGTGATCGACACCGCGATGATCAGCCAGGCCTACGATGACCTGCGCGCCGGTTTCGAATTCGCCAAGGTCTACTACGCGGTCAAGGCCAACCCGGCTGTCGAGATCATCGACCTGCTCAAAGAGAAAGGCTCGAGCTTCGACATCGCCTCCATCTATGAGCTGGACAAAGTGCTGAGCCGTGGCGTCAGCCCGGACCAGATCAGCTACGGCAATACCATCAAAAAGTCCAAGGACATCCGCTACTTCTACGAGAAGGGTGTGCGCCTGTTCGCCACCGACTCCGAAGCCGACCTGCGCAACATTGCCAAGGCTGCGCCGGGTGCGAAAGTCTATGTACGTATCCTCACCGAAGGCTCGACCACCGCTGACTGGCCACTGTCGCGCAAGTTCGGCTGCCAGACCGACATGGCCATGGACCTGCTGATCCTCGCCCGCGACCTGGGCCTGGTGCCGTACGGCATCTCGTTCCACGTCGGTTCGCAACAGCGCGACATCAGTGTCTGGGACGCGGCGATCGCCAAGGTCAAAGTGATCTTCGAGCGCCTGAAAGAAGAAGACGGCATCCACTTGAAGCTGATCAACATGGGTGGCGGCTTCCCGGCCAACTACATCACCCGCACCAACAGCCTGGAAACCTACGCCGAAGAAATCATCCGCTTCCTGAAGGAAGACTTCGGCGATGACCTGCCGGAAATCATTCTGGAGCCGGGCCGTTCGTTGATCGCCAACGCCGGCATTCTGGTCAGCGAAGTCGTGCTGGTCGCGCGTAAATCCCGCACCGCCGTCGAGCGTTGGGTGTATACCGATGTGGGTAAATTCTCCGGCCTGATCGAAACCATGGACGAGGCGATCAAGTTCCCGATCTGGACCGAGAAGAAAGGCGAGATGGAAGAAGTGGTCATCGCCGGCCCGACCTGCGACAGCGCCGACATCATGTACGAGAACTACAAGTACGGTCTGCCGCTGAACCTGGCCATTGGTGACCGTCTGTACTGGTTGTCGACCGGTGCGTACACCACCAGTTACAGTGCCGTGGAATTCAATGGCTTCCCGCCGCTGAAATCGTTTTACGTGTAACCCGCTCCAGTTTAAAAAAGGCCCATGCTTTCATGGGCCTTTTTTATTTCCCTCGATTATTAGTCTCGATTATTTAGTTACAGCGACGACCTGCTCGCTCAGAACAAAACTTAATCAGCGGCGACAGTTCGCGCCAATACGAAACATATCAAAAATCACAAATAATAACTAACAACCCGTCACACTCAATACATGTACTTAAATACCAATTCGAATTTACCCTGAGGACTCAAACCACACCTAAAGGGAATTTAAAGTGCAACCAAGCCAAAACCCGCTTATCACTAAAGACGACGTCAGAAAAATCAAAAACTACGTCTCCGCCACCAAAACATTGCCACGTAACATCGAGGACCTGGAAAAACAATTACAGACAAAACAGACAGGCATTGTCGGGCTCGAGCTGATCGACATTGTCGAACTCTATATATCGATCATCAATAACGCCAGCTCCTGGGCCGATATCGAATACTCGATGAAACGCGTGGCCAGTAGCCTGGCAACTTTCTCGGAGGACCTTGAAAGCTTCGGCCAGGACATTATCAATGCCATCGTGACAATGCCGGGCTACGTCAACTATCTTGGCACCATCGATTCGCTGACCGAGGAAGAAATAAACAAACTTCCGCCATTGGAAATCGGCAAAGAGGAGAAAAACCGCTTTGGCTCCATTCAGGAGTCGCTGGCGTTCATCGCAAGTTCGATCAACCAGAAAAAACTCAGCAGCCAGGACGTCAGCGAGCGTCTGAAATACTTCAAGACTGATCTTAACGAAAAGGTTGCCGTCAACATTGGCAAGAAATTGAAGTTGGCCGGCGATGAGCAAATCAACCAACAGTTGACTGAGCTGAATGCGGCCATCGATCTGGCTCAGCAACGTATTGATGAAAAGGCCAAGGAAACAGAACCCAACTTTTTCGACCACATTCTTGGTTTTATCGTTGCTATCAACGGCAGTCCGTCGGTTTGGTATCAACATCTCGAACGTCAACAATCGATATATTTGAAGCCCTTGCTCGAGCAACGAGAGTTGCTGGCCGCGCAAGTCAAGCAGAAAAATATCCTTGCCGGCACACTCATGGAATTCCAGGCGGGCCTGGATAGCATGTCGCTATATGTAGAGGGCGCTATCCAGAGCACTTCGCAACTGGAGACACTCTGGATCTCCATTACCGATTACATCAGTTCCTCGCAGAACAAAGTCATGGATATGCACGAGTTTCTGACGCTCAGAAGCTTTGTATCAAGTTTGAACATTGTTCTGAAAAACTGGAAATCAGTGCAAATCAACGCAAACCAGCTTATCAGCGCTTTCGACTAAAAATCACTTAACCAACAAGGAAGAATTATCCATGACAACTGTTTCCTATATGCAACCCGACTTCTCTCGCCTGCAAGAAAGCCGCGAGGCTATCCGCTATCAGGCGATCGTAGGTTCTGCAAATCTTTATATCAAAGCCCTCAGCGATGAGTTGCTCGGTTTGAACGCTGCCATCGGTGAACTGGATCTCCTGGCTGCCAACACCATCACCTCGGCCATTTCGACACTGGAGACTGACGAACTGCACGAAAACCTGCAAGCGCTGGCCAATATCAAGAGTGATGATGCCAACTCTGACGTCGAAAAAGCACGCCAGGTGTATTCGCAGATTGTCATGCAACTGATCAAGTTGAACACCGAGCAAATGACCCGCTTGCACTCGTCACTGCACAACGGTGTGTTTGGTGTGCAGAGCATCACCATCAGTAATAACCGTTTCAGGCTTGAAGAGTTGGCCGTTGCCAAAACCAGTCTGGACCGCGAATACAGTGCAGAAAGTATCCCGCTGGCTCAACTGAAAGACGATGAGGCGGTTCTCAATCTGGCGATCACGGCGTTTGAAAAGCTGACATTCATTGATCGAATCAAACCGTTACTCGCACAACTGAAGGCCATCTTCGGCGGCAAACCAAAAACCCCTGAAAGTGCAGCGCTGGAAGCCGGACTGATTGTAGCCAACAAGTTTCTCGACGAAGCCAACGAGCTGATCAAGTACAACGACCTGATAAAGGCGCGGCAAATCATTCAGACCCGCCTCGCCCAGCGTGAGGAGCGTGTGGCCTCCTTGGCAAAACAACTGCGCGAAAACGACGACAAGACCCGCCAGTTGAACGACACGCAAAAGGTTGTGCCGCATCAGCAAACCTACGTCAGTGAGACCGGCAAACTGACGGACGCGTTATCCGCGTTTCTCGCTGCGGTCATGGCTGCGCCGAACGAAGATGTTCAGCTGCGTGGTGGACGAGTGCTCCAAAACAGCGAGGCCTTCCGCAATTACCTGATCCCGCTACAGGGTCGCTGGTTGCGCGGTTGACTGATGGCGCCCGCCCCTCATGACTGATGGAGGGCAGGCACCTCGGCGTCGAGGGCCGCCAGGCGCTGACGGTACTCGGCGCCCATGGCGCGTATCTGCGGATGCGCGGATGCCAGCAGCGATTCGCCGCTGATGCGCAAGAACTTCGCATTGCCAAGCAACAGCGCCTTGCGCAGCCATTGCAGCGCCTCTTCGATTCGCCCCGCTTGGGCCAGAATCGCGGCGTGACTGAACTGCCCGCGGAAATCGCCGCCCTCGGCAGAGCGTCGATACCAGTCATGTGCCGCTGTCAGATCCCTCGGGCACACCCGTCCTTCTTCCAGATAACGTCCGAGCAGGTTCATCGATTTGGCGTGGCCGGCTTCTGCGGCGCTTCGATACAGGGCCAGTGCCTGAAATTGATCCTCAGCCAATCCACGCCCGGTGGCGAGCAGATTGGCCAGGTTATACATCGCCCAGTCCAGTCCGTTATCCGCCGCGACCCGGTAATGCTGCGCGGCAACCGCAGCATTGGCGACACAGCCCCAACCATGCTCATGACAACGACCCAGCATGTTGCGCGCCATCAGATGCCCTTGCCCGGCGGCAATGCCAAACCAGCGTAGCGCCAGCGGCTGATCCTGAGCGATGCCACGGCCATCGAGCAGGATCTGCCCAAGCAGCGCCTGCGCTTCAACAATGCCCTGGCCGGCCGCGAGCAGAATCGCTTGCGCCGCACGCGCCGGGCTTTCTTCAAGCATGGCGTTGAGCTGGGCGCCGTCGAGTACTTCTTCGCGTCGCAGTTGAAAACTCATACCTCGACCCAGCGCCGCAACAGATTGTGATAGGTGCCGGTGAGGCGGATCAGCGACGGGTGATCGGGCATATCTTGAGTGATCTGCTGGATCGCCCCGTCCATCTCGAACAGCAAGGCGCGCTGGCTGTCTTCGCGCACCAGACTTTGCGTCCAGAAGAACGACGCATAACGCGCGCCGCGGGTGACGGCATTGACCTTGTGCAGGCTGGTGCCGGGGTACAGCACCATGTCGCCGGCGGGCAGTTTCACCCGTTGCGTGCCGAAAGTGTCCTGGATCTCCAGCTCGCCGCCGTCGTAATCCTCGGGTTCGCTGAAAAACAGTGTGGCCGACAGATCGGTGCGCACCCGCTCGATGCTGCCTTTGGGCTGACGCACGGCGTTGTCGATGTGAAAGTCGAAACTGCCGCCCGCCGTGTAGCAGTTGAGTAACGGCGGGAATACTTTGTGCGGCAGCGCGGCGGACATGAACAGCGGGTTTTTCCACAAGCGTTCGAGCATCGCTGCGCCGATTTCTTTGGCCAGTGGGTGGCCTTCCGGCAGTTGCAGATTGTGCTTGGCCTTGGCCGACTGATAGCCGGCGGTGATCTTGCCATCGGCCCAATCCGCCTGCTCCAGCGCCTCGCGAATGCGCTGCACTTCGTCTTTCGCGAACAAGCCGGGAATGTGCAGCAGCATGGCGATCGTACCTGATGGTAAAGGGGCGCCAATGGTATTGATTCTTATTGGCCGTGTAAAACCCGCACGACGGATGAATCGGCAAAAACCGTAAGGTCAAATTGTAAAGAATGTAAATTCGTCGCGAATAACAATGTTTCGCAATTGATACGAATACCTGTTTACCCTATATTCCGCGACCTCAAATCCTTGGGGAGGGGAATAAAAATGTCACGTCAACAGGTTCAATTGCCGGTCAGTTCACCACGTTTGCTTGCTTCGGCCATTGGTGTCGCCATCACCGCCGGCTCTGCTGGGCACATGGTCTTCGCCGCGGAAAAGACCGACAGCAAAGCTTCCGGCAATGCCATCGCTCTGGACGCTACCGCCATCACCGGCGAAGCGCAGGACTCGACGTCCTACCAGGTCGAAAAAGCCTCCTCGCCCAAGTACACCGCGCCGCTGGTCGACACGCCGCGCTCGGTCACCGTCATTCCGCAACAAGTCCTGAAAGACACCGGCGCCCTGAACATGCAGGACGCGCTGCGCACCGTGCCGGGCATCACCTTCGGTGCCGGTGAAGGCGGCAACCCGCAGGGCGATCGTCCGTTCATTCGTGGTTTCGACGCCCAGGGCGACACCTACCTCGACGGCGTGCGCGACACCGGTTCGCAGAGTCGCGAAATCTTCGCCGTGGAAAACATTGAAGTCAGCAAAGGCCCGAACTCCGCCATCGGCGGTCGTGGCGCAGCCGGCGGCAGCATCAACCTGGTGAGCAAGAAAGCGCACCTGGGCAATTCGTTTGATGGTGGTTTCACCTGGGGTTCCGACCAGACCCAGCGTTACACCCTGGACGGCAACTACCAGTTCAGCGACACCGCTGCCGGCCGCCTGAACCTGATGAGCCACGAGAGCAACGTCGCCGGTCGCGACAAGGTCGACTACGATCGCTGGGGCATCGCGCCGTCCCTGGCGTTTGGCCTGGGCACCGACACCCGCGTCAACCTCGACTACTACCATCTGGAAAGCAACGACACCCCGGACTCGGGCATTCCCTACACCATTCCGGCCGGCGGTTCGGCAGCACGCACCAAGTCCAACCCGGACAAGCCGTACGCCGGTGGTGATCACAGCAACTTCTACGGTCTGGATCGCGACTTCCGCAAGGGCCGCACCGACACCGCGACCTTCGCCATCGAGCATGACCTGAGCGACTCGCTGACCATCAAGAACACCCTGCGCCACGGCACCAGCATGCAGGATTACATCCTGACTCAGCCGGACGACAGCAAGGGCAACGTCAACAATGGCAGCGTCTGGCGCCGTGCCAACACGCGGGTCAGCAACACCGAGACCACCACCAACCAGACTGACCTGTTCGGCAATTTCTACGTCGCCGGTTTCAAGAACAGCTTCTCCACCGGTGTCGAATACACCCGCGAGGAAGGCCAGAAGTCCTCGTACAACGTCAACACTGACACCACGCCGCGCACCAGCGCTGCGACCACCAATTGCACCCCGTCGATGATTGGTGCATCGAGCGGCTACAACTGCACCTCGCTGTCGAACCCGAACCCGAACGATCCGTGGAACGGCGCGATCTCGCGCAACTACGCCGGCACCGACACCAAGGCCAACACTTACGCGCTGTATGCGTTCGACACCCTGGAGTTGTCCGAGCAGTGGCTGGTGAACATGGGCCTGCGTTACGACCACTTCGACACCGACTACAAGACCTACAACAACGCCGGCACCACCACCTCCAAGGGTGATGACACCAGCGAATTCGTCACCGGTCAGTTCGGCGTGGTCTACAAACCGGCACCGAACGGCAGCATCTACGCCTCCTACGCGACCTCCGCGACGCCACCGGGCAACACCCTCGGTGAAGGCCAGGAAGGCAACCCGCTGGGCGGCACCCCGGATCGCAACGGCAACCTGCTCAAGAGCGACATGGAGCCGGAAACCACCAAGAACTACGAAATCGGCACCAAGTGGGATCTGTTGAACGATCGCCTGTCGCTGACCGCTGACATCTTCCGCACCGAGAAAGAAAACGCTCGCGTACAAGTCGACACCACCTCCTACGAGAACGCCGGCAAGACCCGCGTGCAAGGTATCGAGCTGTCGGCCAGCGGCAAGATCACTGACAAGTGGCAAGTGTTCGCCGGCTACGCCTTCATGGACAGCGAACAGGTGGACGGCGGTGACCTGCCGGCCAACAAAATCAACAACGGTAACGAGTTGCCCAACACGCCGAAAAACAGCGCCAGCCTGTGGACCACTTATCAGGTCACACCGAAGCTGACCCTCGGTGGCGGCGCGTTCTACGTCGACGACGTTTACGGCAGCGTGGCCAACACCACGATGGTCGATTCCTATGTACGTTACGACGCGATGGCCGCCTACAAGCTGAGCAAGAACGTCGACCTGCAACTCAACGTGCAGAACCTGACCAATGAAACCTACTACGACAAAGCCTTCTCGACCCACTTCGCCAACCAGGCGGCGGGCCGTACGGCGCTGTTGAGCACCAACTTCCACTTCTGATGGATGCTTTAAATGTGGGAGCGGGCTTGCTCGCGAAGGCGATGTGTCAGTGAAATAGATATCGACTGACACGACGCATTCGGGAGCAAGCCCCCTCCCACAGTTAATGCAATCAGCAGATCCGGCCCCGTTCATTAGATTGAACGGGGCCTTTGTGCGTAATCAAAGAAGCTCTCGACAACCCACGGCATAATGCGCGCCGTGATGACAATTTTCGAACGGACAAGGCGAGCGACGTGTTGAAGAAAACCCTGTTCCAGTTGCACTGGTTTTTCGGCATCACTGCCGGGCTGGTGCTGGCCCTGATGGGCATTACCGGTGCCGCCTATTCGTTCCAGGACGAAATCCTGCGGGCGCTGAACCCGTCGGTGTTGCAAGTGGAAAAACAGGTCGCTGGCGTCCTGCCTCCGGTCGAGTTGGTGGAGCACATCGAAGCGAACTCCGGCAAGAAAGTCGGGATGCTCTGGGTCGAAACCGACAGCGGCAACGCCGCGCGCGTCTACTTCACCCCGCCCAAAGGCGAACGCCGTGGCGAGATGCGCTACTTCGACCCATACACCGGCGAGTTCATGGGCGACGCCGTGGGTCAGGACTTCTTCGGCCTGATGCTGCAACTGCACCGCTTTCTCGCCATGGGCGACACCGGGCGCAACATCACCGGCGCCTGCACCCTGATCCTGCTGTTCTTCTGCCTCTCCGGGCTGTATCTGCGCTGGCCACGCCAGTGGAACAGCTGGCGCGTGTGGCTGACCCTCGACTGGAAGAAAAAGGGCCGCAGCTTCAACTGGGATCTGCACTCGGTGGCCGGCACCTGGTGCCTGCTGGTGTACCTGCTGCTGGCGTTGACCGGGTTGTCCTGGTCGTACGAGTGGTACAACAAGGGCCTGACCAGACTGCTTTCCGATGCGCCGCAAAACGAGCGCGTGCGCGGCGGTCGCGGCGCGGCGTCAGAAGGTCCGGCACCGACCGCCGACTATGCGGCGATGTGGAGCAGCATCTACAGCGCTGCCGGCCCGGGCCTGTCGGCCTACAACATCCGCATGCCGCCAGTGGCCGGGCAACCGGCGACCGTATTCTATCTGCTCGACAGCTCGCCGCATGATCGCGCGCTGAACCAGATCACCCTCGACCCGGCCACCGGCGTGGTCAAACGTGTCGACCGCTACGCTGACAAGAGCTTCAAGGCGCAGCTGTTGACCAGCATTTACGCACTGCACGTCGGCAGCTATTTCGGCCTCGTCGGACGGATCATCGTCACCCTCGCCGCCGTGTGCATGCCGCTGTTTTTCATCACCGGGTGGCTGCTGTATCTGGATCGCCGACGCAAGAAAAAGCAGATTCAGGACACGCGCAAAGGTCTTCAGGCACCGGCCGCTGATGCACCGGCATGGCTGGTGGGTTTCGCCAGCCAGAGCGGTTTTGCCGAGCAACTGGCGTGGCAGACCGCCGGGCAATTGCAAGCCGCCGGGTTGCCGGTGAAGGTGCAGCCGCTGGCGAACGTCAGCGCGCAGGATCTGCGTGAATCGAATAACGCGCTGTTCGTGGTCAGCACCTTCGGCGACGGCGAAGCACCGGACAGCGCGCGTGGTTTCGAGCGCAAAGTGCTGAGCAACGCTGCAAGCTTCGACGGCCTGAACTATGCGGTGCTGGGCCTCGGCGACCGCCAGTACCAGAATTTCTGCGGTTTCGCCCGACGCCTGCATCAGTGGCTGGGCGAGCACGGCGGCAAGACCCTGTTCGCCCCGGTCGAAGTCGACAGCGGCGACCCGTACGCCCTGCGTCACTGGCAAACCCAGCTCGGACAGTTGACCGGGCAGGCGCCGGTCGACACCTGGCAAGCGCCGAGCTACGACAACTGGACGCTGGTCAGCCGCGAACTGATGAACCCCGACAGCAGCGGCGCGCCGGTGTACCTGCTGGGCCTGAAGGCGCCGAGCACCAGCAGCTGGCTGGCCGGCGATCTGGTGGAAGTGTTGCCGCGCAACTGTGCGTGGGCGATCGAGCATTTCCTCGACGGCCTCGGCATTCGTGGCGAAACCACGGTGAAGATCAACGGCCTCGAGGAGCCACTGGAAATCGCCCTCGCCAGCCGCCAGTTGCCCGAACATCGCGCGCATCTGGTCGGCCTGCATGCACAAGCGCTGGTGGATGCGATGGTGCCGCTGGCCATGCGCGAATACTCGATCGCCTCGATTGCCGCCGACGGCGTGCTGGAACTGATCGTGCGTCAGGAACAACACAGCGACGGCAGCCTCGGCATCGGCTCCGGCTGGCTGACCGAGCATGCGCCCGTGGGCGGCAGCATCAGCCTGCGCGTGCGGCGCAACAGTGGCTTCCACTTGCCAAACGAACCGGTGCCGATGATTCTGCTGGGCAACGGCACCGGCCTCGCCGGATTGCGCAGCCTGCTCAAAGCACGCATCGCCGACGGTCAGCAGCGTCACTGGCTGCTGTTCGGCGAGCGCAATCGTCAGCACGATTTCCTCTGCCGGGCGGAGCTGGAAGAGTGGTTGATCAATGGTGATCTGGCGCGGCTGGACCTGGCGTTTTCGCGGGATCAGGCGCAAAAGATTTACGTGCAGGATCGCCTGCGCGAATCCGCTGACGAACTGAAGAAATGGCTGGCTGACGGTGCGGTGATCTACATCTGCGGCAGCCTGCAGGGCATGGCCGCCGGCGTCGATCAGGCACTCAACGACATCCTCGGTACCTCCGAAGTCGAACGTCTGATCGAACAGGGCCGCTATCGCCGCGACGTGTACTGACTCAGCCAAAGAGCCCCTCACCCTAACCCTCTCCCGGAGGGAGAGGGGACTGATTGGGGGATGCCGGATAAATACGCCGACCTGAAGGTGATGTACCGAATCCGTAATCGACTCGGTCTTTCAGGTCGACGTACAACTCGATACAACTCCGTAGGCTCCCTCTCCCCGAAAAAGAGAGGGGCTGATTGGGGATGCCGAATTACGCCGCTAGGAAGGTGATTCACCGAATCCATAATCGACTCGGTCTTTCAGGTCGATGTACAACTCGATACAACTCCGTAGGCTCCCTCTCCCCGAAAAAGAGGGGCGCTGATTGGGGATGCCGAATTACGCCGCTATGAAGGTGATTCACCGAATCCGTAATCGACTCGGTCTTTCAGGTCGATGTACAACTCGATACAACTCCGTAGGCTCCCTCTCCCTCCGGGAGAGGGCTGGGGTGAGGGTCCTCGTCTACAGTGAGATTTCCAGCCACTTCACAAGGATCGTGAAGCATGCAAAATCGCCTCACTCTCGCTCAGTTCGCCCGCCAGTTACGCAGCAGCCAAACCGATTGCGAACAATTACTCTGGCAAAAACTTCGTTCACGCCAAGTCGCCAATCTGAAATTCCGCAGGCAGTTTCCATGTCCGCCCTATGTCGTGGATTTTTACTGTGTAGAGCTGAAACTGGCGATTGAGCTGGATGGGGGTCAACACTATGAAATAGCGGGCTTGATCCACGATCAACGTCGGACGCTTTTCCTGGTCCGTCAGGGCATTGAAGTTATGCGGTTCAGTAATCTCGAAGTGATGCAGCAGATGGATGATGTACTGGAGCAAATCACAAGAATTGCCGCGAATCGAAAAATGCCCTCACCCTCCAAGCGGTCCGACGTTTCGGGAGGACCGGGGTGAGGGTTGTTTTTGATCTTCAAACTGGCTGCAATTTCTGCTCGAAAACCGCTACTCCATTCAAATCCCGCAACACCACACTCATCTCCCCGCTCTGCCCTTCGATATTCACCTCGCCAAAGAACTGAAAGCCGGCAAACGGCGAAGCGTTCTGCGTGGGTGGGGCCTTCTGGAATACCACTTCCGGGCCGAAGGTCTTGTCCAGCGGATTAGGACCGAAACTCCCGGCATTCAGCGGCCCGGCGACAAACTCCCAGAACGGTTCGAAATCCTGAAACGCCGCGCGATCCGGGTGGTAGTGATGCGCCGCGCAGTAATGCACGTCGGCAGTCAGGAACACGAAATTGCGCACCTGCTGCGCCCGCAGAAAACCGAGCAACTCGGCGACTTCCAGCTCACGCCCCTGCGCCGGGCCGGGATCACCGTTGGCCACCGCCTCCCAGCGCGCCACGCCCGGGCTGACTTCACCGTCGGGCACGCCGAGGCCGATCGGCATGTCGGCGGCGATCACCTTCCACTGCGCCTTGGAGTGCTTCAAGCCACGCTTGAGCCAGTCCAGTTGCTCGCGCCCCAAAAACGGTTTCGCTGCGCCGAGGTTGTCGTCGTTGGCCCCGCGATAACTGCGCATGTCGAGCACGAACACATCGAGCATCGGCCCGTAGCTGAGCTTGCGATAAATTCGCCCGCCGCCGTCTGCCGCCTGCAAACGCATCGGCGAATATTCCAGCCAGGCCTTGCGCGCGCGGCCGACCAGGGTGTGGATATCTTTTTCCTGATAACGCTCGTCGAGCTGCTTGCCCGGCGACCAGTTGTTGACCACTTCGTGGTCGTCCCACTGCCAGATCTGCGGGACTTCGGCGTTGAAACGGCGGATATTTTCGTCCATCAGGTTGTAGCGATAATTGCCGCGATAATCGTCAAGGGTCTGCGCGACTTTGCTCTTGGCCTCGGTGGTGAGGTTGCGCCAGATACGTCCACCTTCGGTGGTCAGTTGTGCCGGCACCGGGCCGTCGGCGTAGATGGTGTCGCCGCTGTGGATAAAGAAGTCCGGCAGGCGCAGACGCATGGATTCGTAGATGCGCATGCCGCCGATGTCCGGGTTGATGCCGAAACCCTGGCCGACCGTGTCGCCACTCCAGACGAAACGGATATTGCGCCGCGCCTTCGGAGCGCTGCGCAAATGGCCGAGCCACGGCTCGCTGGCGACGCCGGATTGTGCGTCCTTGAAATACACCCGGTAGAAAATCGCCTGATCAGCGGGCAGCCCGGTGAGTTCGACGCGGGCGGTGAAGTCGGTGCGCGCATCGGCCAGTGCCGAGACTACTCGGCGCGGGTGGCGAAACTGGCTACGGGTGTCCCACTCGACCACCATCCGTGCCGGGCGATCGCTGCGGCTCCAGATCATCGCGCGGTCGCCTTGCAAGTCGCCGGACTGCACGCCGTCGGTGAGTTGCGGCCGATCCTTGACCGACGCGATGACCGCCGGCGCCAGCCCCGGCATCAGCAGCCCGGCACCGACCACCTGCATGACCCGCCGACGCCCCGGATTGAAATCGCTCATGCGTGTTCTCCCTGAAAAAAGGAAAACTTAAGCACGGGATGATGAATCCGGCATGACAACACATCCCCCCTGTGGGAGCGGGCTTGCTCGCGAAAGCGGTGTATCAGTTAAAAAGATATCGAC
>NZ_JASCPO010000340.1:0-4524 GCF_029960145.1 Pseudomonas sp. PS01299
GCTCCCGAATGCGGCATGTCAGCTAAAGAGATGTCGACTGACACTCCGCATTCGGGAGCAAGCCCCCTCCCACAATTGATCTCCATGGATGGGAGATGGCGTCAATGACCTCAAATAATCATAAGAAGAGGCCCCCCCCATGCCAACGCAAACCCTCACCGGGCAGGCGTCTTTAGTCACGCCTAGCCGCAAGCGGTTTTTCATCATGGTGTTGCTGTTCATCACCGTGGTCATCAACTACCTCGACCGCAGCAACCTGTCGATTGCCGCGCCCGCGCTGACCAGTGAACTGGGCATCGACCCGGTTCACGTCGGGCTGATTTTCTCCGCATTCGGCTGGACCTACGCCGCGATGCAGATTCCCGGCGGCTGGCTGGTGGATCGGGTGCCGCCGCGCATCCTCTATAGCGTCGCGCTGCTGTTGTGGTCGCTGGCCACGGTGCTGCTCGGTTTCGCTGCGAGTTTCATTGCGCTGTTTGTGCTGCGCATGGCGGTCGGCGCGCTGGAAGCACCGGCCTATCCGATCAACAGCCGCGTGGTGACCACCTGGTTTCCCGAGCGCGAGCGGGCCACGGCGATTGGTTTCTACACCTCCGGGCAGTTTGTCGGCCTGGCGTTTCTGACGCCGGTGCTGGCCTGGCTGCAACATGAGTTCGGCTGGCACATGGTGTTCGTCGCGACCGGTGCGGCTGGCATCATCTGGGCAGCGATCTGGTACGCGGTGTATCGCGAACCGCGAGACTTCAAGGGCGCCAACGACGCGGAGATCGACCTGATCCGCGAGGGTGGCGGACTCGTAGACATTCAAGCGCAGACGGCCAAGGCCTCGTTCAGTTGGACCGATCTCGGTATCGTCCTCACTAAGCGCAAATTGTGGGGCATCTACCTCGGTCAGTTCTGCCTGAACTCGACGCTGTGGTTTTTCCTGACGTGGTTCCCGACCTACCTGGTGAAATACCGTGGCATGGACTTCATCAAGTCCGGGCTGTTGGCCTCGCTGCCGTTTCTCGCGGCCTTTGTCGGCGTGCTGTGCTCGGGGTTCTTTTCCGACCTGTTGATCCGGCGTGGCTGCAGCGTGGGCTTCGCGCGCAAGTTGCCGATCATTGGCGGGCTGCTGATTTCAACCTCGATCATCGGCGCCAATTTTGTTGAATCGACACCGCTGGTGATTGCCTTCCTGGCGTTGGCGTTTTTTGGCAACGGTCTGGCCTCGATCACCTGGTCGCTGGTCTCGACCCTCGCTCCGGCGCGGTTGCTGGGGCTGACCGGCGGGGTGTTCAACTTCATCGGCAACCTGTCGGCGATTGCCACGCCGATTGTCATCGGTTTCCTCGCCAGCGGTGATTCGTTCGCCCCGGCGATCTCCTACATCGCGGTGCTGGCGCTGATCGGTGCATTGTCCTACGTGCTGCTGGTGGGCAAGGTCGAGCGTATCGAGTTGTAGTCGTCTGCGTCGGGCGACCATAATGCCGCCCGTTCCCTCGCTCAACGGTAAAGGCTGGATATGCAGGAAGACGCCCCGGAAAAAACCAAGGACGCCGCGCCCACCGGCACCCAGACCCTGCTTCGCGGCCTGGGTGTGGTGCAGGCGGTGGCCAGTGGCGCCCGCGATCTGAAAGAGATCGCCCGGCTGATCGGCACCACGCGCAGCACCACCCATCGTCTGGCCAGTTGCCTGGTCGACGAGCGCTATCTGCGCGTGGTGCCGCAAATCGGCTATCTGCTGGGGCCGAAGCTGATCGAGCTGGGGTTTCAGGCGCGCGAAGAGTTGCCGCTGGTGAGTCTGGCCGGGCCGTACCTGGACGAGTTGTCGGCGTTGACCGGGGACACCGTGCACCTGGGGATTCGTGAAGGCGATGAGGTCCTGTACCTGCTGAAGAATCCGGGGCGTAACGGCCCGGAAATGCGTTCGCGGGTCGGCCACCGGATGCCGCTGGCGCGCACCGGGATCGGCAAGGCGTTGATGCTCGACGATGCACCGCAGGATTGGCAGCGCCTGTACGACATCAGCCTGCCGGCGGGTGGGAAAAGTCAGTTCTGGCCGCAGCATCCGCAGCAGTCGTGGGAACAGCTCGAACAGCGCATGACCGAGTACGTGGCCGGTGGCTACGCCTTCGATCTGGAGGATAACGAACCGTCGATCCGCTGCGTAGCGGCGCCGATTCGTGATGCGAGCAAGCGCATTGTGGCGGCGATCAGTATCGCCAGCACCGTGCCGTACATGCCGCTGGAAAAAATGGCCGAGCTGATCCCCCTGATCAAAGGGGTCACAGCCCGGCTCTCGGCAGAGCTCGGTCTGAAGGTTTAAAGCTTCAACGTCGCCATGTCGATCACGAAGCGATATTTCACGTCACCGGCAATCATCCGCGCATAAGCCTCGTTGATCTGGCGGATGTCGAGCATTTCGATGTCGCAGCTGATGTTGTGCTCGGCGCAGAAATCCAGCACTTCCTGGGTTTCGGCGATGCCGCCGATCAGCGAACCGGCCAGCACGCGGCGCCCCAGCACCAGGTTGGCAGCATGCACCGGCGGGTCGATCGGTTCGATCAGGCCGACCAGAATGTGCACGCCATCAAAGCGCAGGGTTTGCAGGTACGGGTTGAGGTCGTGCTGCACCGGAATGGTGTCCAGTAGGAAGTCGAAACGGCCCGCAGCGGCGGCCATTTGCTCGGCATCGGTGGAGACGATCACATGATCGGCGCCCTGACGACGGCCTTCTTCGGCCTTGCTCGCCGAACGGGTGAACAGCGTCACTTCCGCGCCCATGGCCTTGGCGAACTTGATGCCCATGTGGCCGAGGCCGCCCATGCCGAGAATTCCGACCTTGTCGCCGGCCTTGACGCCGTAGTGCTTGAGCGGCGAGTAGGTGGTGATGCCGGCACAGAGGATCGGCGCGGCGCTGGCCAGGTCGAGTTTCTCCGGGATGCGCACGACGAAGTGCTCGCTGACCACGATGCTGTCCGAGTAGCCGCCCATGGTGTTGCTGCCATCGACCCGGTCCGGGGTGGCGTAGGTCATGGTCGGGCCTTCGAGGCAGTATTGCTCGAGGTTCTGCTGGCAGGCAGCGCAGGTGCGGCAGGAGTCGACCATGCAGCCGACACCGACCAGATCGCCGACTTTATGTTGAGTGACGTTCGCACCAACGGCGGTGACTTTGCCGACGATCTCGTGGCCGGGCATCAACGGATAAACCGCGATGCCCCATTCGTTGCGCGCCTGGTGGATGTCGGAGTGGCAGACGCCGCAATACAGGATCTCGATCGCCACGTCGTCAGCGCGTGGGCTGCGGCGTTCGAATTTCATCGGGGCGAGGGGAGTGGTGGCCGATTGGGCGGCATAACCGATAGCGGTGTACATGAGAAACCTCGCAGAAGCAGTGACAGGTGAGGTGGCGCATTTTGGGCGCCGTCTGCCGCTGCGGCCATGACGATTCCTCCGGGTCTCATGCCTAATCCTCCGGCATGCAGGTCTGGGCAAGCGCATTGGCAAAAGGATCTGCGATGATGCTTGCATGCCTTTTTCCGTGACTTTTTTGAAGACCCCTCCGATGCAGTTGACCCGTCACCTTGATGCCAATGCCACGCTGGTTTCGCTGATCGAGCCGCTGGCGCTCTGCGATGGTTACAGCCAGACCGGGTTGCCCGGCGTGCAGGTGTTGCGCGCCAGTTGCGATGTGGCGCGTGGCCCGCACATTTATGAGCCGAGCCTGATGATCATCGCTCAGGGCAGCAAACTGGCGTTCCTCGGCCCGCGCACCATGGAGTACGGTGCCGGGCACTACCTGATTCAGGCGCTGCCGGTGCCGTTCGAGTGCGAAACCTTTGCCTTGCCGGATGCGCCGTTGCTGGGGGTGTCGGTAGCGATCGATCGGGTGCTGCTCGGTGAATTAGTGCTGGCCATGGGGCTGGCGCCCGGGCGGCACATTCCGGCGCAGACACCGGAGTCGATGACCTCGGTGGTGCTCGACGATGACATGCGTGGCTGCGTCGAACGCTTGTTGCGCTGCCTGCACGATCCGCTGGAGCGGCAGATTCTCGGGCCGGCGCGGGTGCGTGAATTGCTGTTCACCGCACTGCGCGGGCCGCAGGCCGATGTGTTGCGCGCGCTGGTGGAACAGCAGGGGCAGTTCGCCCGGGTGGCGGCGTCGATCAGTCATCTGCATGCGCATTACACCGAGCCGCTGAACGTCGAGACTCTGGCCAGTTGCGCGAACATGAGCGTGTCGTCCTTCCACGAGCACTTCAAGCGCAGCACGCTGTTGTCGCCGGTGCAGTACCTGAAGCGCTTGCGCCTGCTCAAGGCGCAGACCTTGCTGGTCGCCGAGGGGCTGGGCGTGGCGCAGGTGGCGCATCGGGTGGGGTATCAGAGTACGTCGCAGTTCAGTCGCGAGTACAAGCGCTACTTCGAGCGCAGCCCTGGCGACGAACGCGTAGCCTGAGTCGATTAAGATCCCTTGTGGGAGCGGGCTTGCTCGCGAATGCGGTGTATCAGTCAATGAATGGGCTGAATGACACACCGCATTCG
>NZ_JASCPO010000341.1:0-4523 GCF_029960145.1 Pseudomonas sp. PS01299
GAGCAAGCCCGCTCCCACGGTAGTTCTCGGGTGTACACAAAATTTGTGCTCACTGGAAATCCAATGTGGGAGCGGGCTTGCTCGCGAAGAGGTCCTAGAAGTCACCCCAAAGCTGCTGAGCCACCGCCAGTGCAACCACCGGCGCAGTCTCGGTACGCAGCACGCGTGGGCCGAGGCGGGCGGCGTGGAAACCGTTGCCCTTGGCTTGCTCGACCTCGGCGTCGGACAAGCCGCCTTCGGGGCCGATCAGGAACGCCAGGGTCGCCGGTTTGGCATGGCTCACCAGCGGCTCCGCCACCGGGTGCAGCACCAGTTTCAGCTCGGCTTCGGTCTGTTTCAACCAGTCCGCCAGCAGCACCGGCGGATGAATCACCGGCACCCGCGAGCGACCGCACTGCTCACAGGCGCTGATCGCCACCTGACGCCAGTGCAGCAGGCGTTTGTCGGCGCGTTCGTCCTTCAGGCGCACTTCGCAGCGGTCGCTGAAGATCGGGGTGATTTCCGTCACGCCCAGCTCGGTGGCTTTCTGGATCGCCCAGTCCATGCGTTCGCCACGGGACAGGCCCTGGCCGAGGTGGATCTGCAGCGGCGATTCAATCTGCCCGGCTAACTGCTCGTCGATCTGCACGACGACGCGTTTCTTGCCGACCTCCACCAGCGAGCCGCGAAACTCATGGCCGGAGCCGTCGAACAGCTGCACCGCATCGCCCTCGGCCATGCGCAGCACGCGGCTGATGTAATGCGCCTGGGCTTCCGGCAGTTCGTGTTCGCCGGTGCTCAGGGGGGCGTCGATAAAGAAGCGGGACAGTCTCATTTCGGGTCTCTGGAAAGATGTGAATCAGTTGGATCGGTGTCGACTTCATTCGCGAGCAAGCTCGCTCCCACATTTGGAATGCATTTCCCTGTGGGAGCGAGCTTGCTCGCGAAAGCGGCAGTTCAGGCGCCACAAATTTTCAATCAGCCCGGATCGCGGAACCCCGGGTGGAAATCTTTTGGCACGGCCACGCTGACGCTGTCACGGGTGGCGATGTCGATGCCTTCGCTGGCGACTTCGGCGAGGAAGTCGATCTGCTCCGGGGTAATCACGTACGGCGGCAGGAAATACACCACGCTGCCCAGCGGACGCAGCAGCGCGCCACGCTCCAGCGCATGCTGGAACACCTTCAAACCGCGACGTTCCTGCCAAGGGTAGGCCTCTTTGGTGGCTTTATCCTTGACCATTTCGATCGCCAGCACCATGCCGGTCTGCCGCACTTCGCTGACATTCGGGTGATCGACCAGATGCGCAGTGGCCGAGGCCATGCGCCGGGCCAGGGCCTGGTTGTTCTCGATGACGTTGTCCTGCTCGAAGATATCCAGGGTCGCCAGCGCCGCCGCACAGGCCAGCGGGTTACCGGTGTAGCTGTGCGAATGGAGGAAGGCGCGCAGGGTCGGGTAGTCGTCGTAGAACGCGCTGTAGACCTCGTCGGTGGTCAGGCACGCCGCCAGTGGCAGGTAGCCGCCGGTCAGGGCCTTGGACAGGCAGAGGAAGTCCGGGCGGATGCCGGCCTGCTCACAGGCGAACATGGTGCCGGTGCGGCCGAAGCCGACGGCGATTTCGTCGTGGATCAGGTGCACGCCGTAGCGGTCGCAGGCTTCGCGCAGCAGCTTGAGGTACACCGGGTGATACATGCGCATGCCGCCGGCGCCCTGAATCAACGGCTCGACGATGACTGCCGCCACGCTGTCATGATGTTCTGCCAGTGTCTGTTCCATGGCGGCGAACAGGTTGCGCGAATGCTCTTCCCAGCTCATGCCTTCGGGGCGCAGATAACAATCCGGGCTGGGCACCTTGATGGTGTCCATCAGCAGCGCTTTGTAGGTCTCGGTGAACAGCGGCACGTCGCCGACCGCCATCGCTGCCATGGTTTCGCCGTGGTAGCTGTTGGTCAGGGTGACGAAGCGCTTTTTGTTTGGCTGGCCGCGGTTGAGCCAGTAGTGAAAGCTCATTTTCAGCGCGACTTCGATGCAGGACGAACCGTTATCGGCGTAGAACACCCGGTTCAGGCCTTCCGGGGTCATCTTCACCAGACGCTCTGACAGTTCGATCACCGGTTGATGGCTGAAACCGGCCAGAATCACGTGCTCCAGCTGATCGACCTGATCTTTGATGCGCTGGTTGATGCGCGGGTTGGCGTGGCCGAACACGTTGACCCACCAGGAGCTGACGGCGTCGAGGTAGCGCTTGCCTTCGAAGTCTTCGAGCCAGACGCCTTCGCCGCGCTTGATCGGGATCAGCGGCAGCTGTTCGTGGTCTTTCATCTGGGTGCAGGGATGCCACAGCACTGCGAGGTCGCGTTGCATCCACTGGTTATTCAGGCCCATTTACAGTCTCCTCGAGGCGGCTCGCGTCAGGCGCGGGCAAACAATCGCGCAAGCCTATGCAATGCATCGCGCCGGGACAACCCATTGCGTCTATTGAGCTACTTTGTATGGGCCGATAGACGTCGCTGGCGGCGTTTTGATGGCTGACGTATTCTTCGCGGTTCTTTGGGTCGTCTGACCCGCAAAACTGCTTTTTTCCTACGTGTATTTCCGGAGTTCGCTGAATGTCTGTCGGTTGGCTGCGCGCCTGTGCGCTGGTGATGTTGGGGCTGTTCAGCGTTACGGCGCTGGCCAAGGATAAAACCGCAATCGTGATCGGCGGCGGCCTGTCGGGCCTGACCGCAGCTTACGAGCTGCAAAACAAGGGCTGGCAGGTCACGCTGCTCGAAGCCAAGCCGAGCCTGGGCGGTCGCTCGGGCATGGCCACCAGCGAGTGGATCGGCAACGACAAGACCCAGCCGGTGCTGAACAAATACGTCTCGACCTTCAAGCTGAGCACCACGCCAGCCCCTGAATTCGTGCGTACACCGGGTTATCTGATCGACGGTGAATATTTCTCCGCTGCCGATCTGGCGACCAAGCAGCCGGCCACCGCCGATGCCCTGAAGCGCTACCAGAAAACCCTCGACGATCTGGCCCGTTCGATCGACGACCCGCAGAACCCGGCCGCGACCAACACCCTGCATGCGCTGGACCAGATCAACGTGTCGAGCTGGCTCGACAAGCAGAACCTGCCGGCCACCGCGCGTCAGCTGATCAACCAGGACATCCGCACCCACTACGACGAGCCTTCGCGTCTGTCGCTGCTGTATTTCGCCCAGCAGAACCGCGTCTACCGTGGCGTCTCTGACCGTGACCTGCGCGCCTCGCGTCTGGTCGGCGGCAGCCAGGTGCTGGCCCAGGCGTTCGTCAAACAGATCAAGACCATCAAGACCAACTCGCCGGTTTCCGCGATCACTCAGGACAAGGATGGCGTGACCGTCAAGGTCGGCAGTGTCGGCTACCAGGCTGACTACGTGGTGCTGGCCGTGCCGCTGCGTGCGCTGAACAAGATTGCGCTGACCCCGGCACTGGACGCTCAGCATCTGGCCGCGATCAAGGGCACCAACTACGGCTGGCGCGACCAGATCATGCTCAAGTTCAAGACGCCTGTGTGGGAAAGCAAGGCGCGCATGTCCGGTGAGATCTACAGTAACGCCGGCCTCGGCATGCTCTGGATCGAGCCGGCGCTGAAAGGTGGCGCCAACGTGGTGATCAACCTGTCCGGCGACAATGCCCGCGTGATGCAAGCGTTCGGCGACAAGCAGATGGTCGATCAGGTGCTGATCCGTCTGCACGCGTTTTATCCACAGGCCCGTGGCTCGTTCACCGGCTATGAAATCCGTCGCTACAGCACTGACCCGTCGATGGGCGGCGCCTACCTGGCTTACGGCCCGGGCCAGATCAGCAAGTTCTGGCGCATGTGGGAGCGCCCACTGCAACGCGTAGCGTTTGCCGGCGAACACACCGACACCCTGTATCCGGGCACTCTGGAAGGCGCGCTGCGCACCGGTCAGCGTGCGGCCAGTCAGGTGGAAGACCTGGCAGCCGGCAAGTCGTTTGAGCCGGTCAAAGTGGTTCCGGCCGCAGCAGCGGCAGGCGCGGCGGGTGCCGTGGCGGCGAAGAAGGGCAACTTCTTCAGCAACCTGTTTGGCGGTTCGGATGACGAGAAGAAGCCAGAACCTGTGAAGGCGCCTGAACCGGCTCCAGCGCCAGTGTCTCCAGCGCCTGCACCGGCTCCGGCACCTGCGCCAGCTCCGGTGGAAGCGCCGAAACCAGCGACCCCGGTGAAGGCTGAACCGGCGAAGAAAGCGGCGGCCAAGCCTGCAGCGAAGAAGCCGGCGGCGAAAACCGAGGCGAAGAAGCCTGCGGCCAAACCTGCGGCGAAAAAGGCTGAACCGGCGAAGAAGCCTGCGGCGAAACCTGCTGCTGCTCCGGCTCCAGCAGCAAGCACCGACAGCAAAGCGCAGTAAGGCTTTGCGGTGAATGAAAAAGCGCGGCTCTCATGCCGCGCTTTTTTTTGGCCTGTAAGACCGCTATCGCGAGCAGGCTCACTCCTACAGGGGATCGCATTTGTCCAGTTGGAATACGGTCACTGTAGGAGTGAGCCTGCTCGCGAT
>NZ_JASCPO010000342.1:0-4516 GCF_029960145.1 Pseudomonas sp. PS01299
GGCTTGCTCGCGAAGGCGTTCTGTCAGAGACGTCTGTGCTGACTGACACACCGTCTTCGCGAGCAAGCCCGCTCCCACAGGGGGGATATGTGGTGTTCTGGGGTTTAGTGGAAGTCGCGGCTTTGTACGCGGATGCCGTCGAGCAGCGGAGTCAGATCGCTCAATCGCCCGGCGATCAGGTGTCGAACTTCGCCCTCCCGCTCCCAGCGGCCATCGACCTTGAGCAATTGCGAACCGACCAGCACCTGACGCTGACGCTCAGCCAGATCGCGCCAGACCACCACGTTGACGTTGCCGAACTCGTCTTCGAGGGTGACGAAAGTCACGCCGCTGGCAGTGCCCGGTCGCTGCCGCCCGGTGACCAGCCCGGCGATGCTCACCGGCCGCCCGTGCTCGACGTCCAGCAACTCCTGAGAGCTGCGACAACGCCGCGCCTTCAGTTCACCACGCAGCAGCGCCAGCGGATGCGGCCCCAGCGTGGTGCCGATAGTCGCGTAATCGGCCTGCAGGTCCTCGCCGACACTCGGTTTGGGCAACAGCACATCCGGCTCTTCCTGACTTGGCAAACCGGCAAACAGGCCCAGCTGTTTCTGCACCCCGGCCACTTCCCAGCGCGCGCGGTGCCGATGCCCGGCCATGCCACGCAACGCCCCGGCATCCGCGAGCAACGCCTGGGCCCGACTGTCGAGCGCGGCCCGTTCGCTCAGGTCGGCGACATCGGCAAACGCTCCCCGCGCCCGCGCCGCCTCAATGCGCCGCGCATCGTCCTCGCGAAAGCCCTTGATCATCCGCAGGCCCATACGAATCGCCGGTTGCGCGCCGCTGATCGGTTCCAGGCTGCAATCCCAGTCGCTGGCGCGCACGTCCACCGGACGGATCTGCAACTGATGCCGACGGGCGTCCTGAAGGATCTGATCCGGGCTGTAGAAGCCCATCGGCCAACTGTTGATCAACGCGCAAGCGAACGCCGCCGGTTCGTGACACTTGAGCCAGCAACTGGCGTAAGTCAGCAAGGCAAAACTGGCGGCGTGGGACTCGGGAAAACCATAGCTGCCGAAACCCTTGATCTGCTCGAAGATCTGCGCGGCGAATTCCTCGGTGTAGCCGTTTTTCTTCATGCCGGCGGCGAGGCGTTCCTTGTGCGGCTCCAAGCCTCCATGGCGTTTCCACGCGGCCATCGAGCGACGCAACTGATCGGCCTCGCCGGGGCTGTAGTCGGCGGCGACGATGGCGATCTGCATCACCTGTTCCTGAAACAGCGGCACGCCGAGGGTGCGTTTGAGCACCACTTCCAGTTCCGGCGAGGGATAGGTTGTCGGCTCTTCCTTGTTGCGTCGGCGCAGGTACGGATGAACCATCCCGCCCTGAATCGGCCCCGGGCGGACGATCGCCACTTCGATCACCAGATCGTAGAACTTCGCCGGTTTCAGGCGCGGCAACATCGACATCTGCGCCCGCGATTCGATCTGAAATACACCGATGGTGTCGGCGCGGCTGATCATCTCGTAGGTCGGTTTGTCTTTGTCTGGAATCGTCGCCAGGCTCAGATCGAGATGGCGATGACGACGCAGCAGATCGAAGCAACGGCGGATGGCACTGAGCATGCCGAGGGCGAGGATGTCGACCTTGAGCAGCCCGACCGCATCGAGGTCGTCCTTGTCCCATTGAATGATCGTGCGCTCGGCCATGGCGGCATTTTCCACCGGCACCAGCGTGTCCAACGGCTGTTCGGAAATCACGAAACCGCCGGGGTGCTGCGACAGGTGTCGGGGGAAGCCGATCAGTTGCCCGGTCAGGCTCAGCACCCGACGCAGTACCGGGCTGTCGGGGTCGAAGCCGCCTTCGAGCAAGCGCGCCAGCGGCGGTGTTTCGTCGCTCCAGTGGCCGCAGCAATCGGCCAGTGCATTGATCTGATCCGGCGGCAGCCCAAGGGCCTTGGCTACGTCGCGCACCGCACCGGCAGCGTGGTAAGTGCTGACCACCGCCGTCAACGCCGCACGCCGCCGGCCATAACGGCGAAACACGTATTGCAGGACTTCTTCGCGACGTTCGTGCTCGAAATCGACGTCGATGTCCGGCGGCTCGTTGCGCTCTTTCGACATGAAACGCTCGAACAGCAGCGTGGTGCGGTCCGGATCGATCTCGGTGATGCCCAGGGCAAAACACACCGCCGAGTTGGCCGCCGAACCCCGGCCCTGACAGAGGATTTTTTGCTTGCGGGCGAAACTTACTACGTCGTGCACGGTGAGGAAGTAGCTTTCGTAGCCGAGTTCGGCGATCAGTCGCAGCTCATCGTCGATTTGCTTGAGCACCTTGGCCTGCGGCCCTTTCGGCCAGCGCCAGGCAATGCCTTTTTCGGTCAGTTGGCGCAACCAGGAACTACCGGAATGCCCCTCCGGTACCAGTTCTTTCGGATACTCATAGCGCAACTCGCCCAGCTCGAAAGTGCAGCGCCGGGCCAGTTGCACCGAGGCGTCGAGCAGAGCCTGCGGATACAACTCGCGCAACACCTCGAGGCTGCGTAGATGCCGCTCGCCGTTGGGGTGCAGGCGCAATCCGGCCTCGGCCACCGGGACGTGATGGCGGATCGCGGTCATGGTGTCCTGCAGGGCGCGCCGCCCACGGGCGTGCATGTGCACGTCGCCGCTGGCCACGGCGGCGATCTGCAGTTGCTCGGCCAGACTCAGCAGTGCCGCCAGCCGCCGCTGATCGTCCTGCCCGCGATGTAGCTGTACCGCCAGATACAGGCGCTCGCCGAAAGTCTGTTTCAGCCAGCGGCCCTCCTCGACATCATTAACGCTGTCCGGCACCCACACGGTGAACAATCCCGGCAACGGCTCGTTGAAGTCCTCGCGCAGCACCTGGTACTGGCCCTTCTGCGTACGCCGCCGGGCCTGAGTGATCAAGCCGCACAAGGCCTGATAGCCCGCAAGGTTCTCCACCAACAGCAGCAGTTTCGGGCCTTTATCGATGCGGATTTCGCTGCCGATGATCAGCGGCAGTTCCACCGATTTCGCCGCTTGCCAGGCCCGGACGATCCCGGCCAGGGTGCACTCGTCGGTGATCGCCAGCGCCTGATAACCGTGTTTTTTCGCCCGCTGAAACAGCTCAAGGGCACTGGAGGCACCGCGCTGGAAACTGAAATTCGACAGGCAGTGCAACTCGGCATAGTCGTGGTTCATGCAAACCAGCCCTGCAGCCACAACGGACCGCCCTCGCCCACGGCCCGATAGGCCCAGCCCTGCTGACCAGCGCGGTTCTGGATCAGGTAGTAATCGCGGCGCACATCATCACCGTCCCACCAGCCGGACTCGATGCGCTCCGGGCCCATGAGAATCCGCGCCGAACCTTCCGGCACGCTCTGCGGTTCGCCGAGCAGCCAGCCCGGGCGCTGCACGCTCGGCAAACCGCTGCAACGCTGCTTGTCGACGCCGTTCTGCCACGCACATTCCGGGCGATGGTCGGCCTGGAAGCGCAGGCCCTGCACCGCCTCATCGCCGAGCCGTGCGCGCAGGCGTTCGCGCAATTGCTCCCAAGGCAAGGTCTGTTGCGGACGGTCATCGAACAGTTCCTGAAACTGCGGGACGAAACTCGGCAGGTCTTCTGCCCGCAGGCGAAAGCCGCGCACCGGGGCCTCGACCTGGACTTGTTCCAGTCGCCCACGGGCCAGTTCGAAGAGCATCGCCGGATCGCGCTCGGCGCTGAGCAGGCCGACCTTGATCAGCGTGTCCGGCAGCCCGGCGTGCTCCAGATGCAGGTCGAAACGCTGCACGCCGCTGTCACGCCCGCAGAGGAACGCCGACAGGTCAGCGGTCAAGCGGCGTAACGGAAACAGCAGCGCCTGATGGGATTGCACGTCGAAATTGAGTTCGATGCGCACATCGAAGCGATCCGGCGGCAGATAGAACGCCAAGGCCAGCGGCCGTGCACCGAACAGGGTGTCGAGATGCTTGAGCATCGACGCTTCGAAACGCCGGGCCAGGGCCTGACGCGGCAGGCTCTGCAGTTGGTTCAGGTTGCGCAGGCCCATACGCGTCAGCGCGGTGGCGACCTGCGGCTCCAGCCCGACACGGTCGACGGGCAACTTTCCGAGGTGATGCTGCAGGGCCTCACCGTCAGGTACCACCAGACCGTCGTAGGCGTTGGCCAGCACCCGCGCCGCCACCGGATTCGGTGCGGCGACGATGCGATGGCGGAAACCCAGCTCGGTCAGCTCTTTGCGCAGCCGCGCTTCGAACTGCGCCCAAGAGCCGAACAGGCCCAGGCTCGACTCGATCTCGAACACCACGGTACGCGGATAATGCACGCTGACCTGCGCGCTGAAACGATAGGCCCACGCGGCGAGAAACTGCTGCCAGTGCTCGACCTCGGCCAGGTCGTAATCGGCGGTGGCAAAGCCTTTGCTTAGGGCCTGCGCGGCGGTCATCGACTGGCCGGCGCGCAAGCCGCGCTGGCGCGCCGCTGCATTCACCGCTTGCAGCACCCGGCGCTGGGCCGGGGCACTGAGCAGCACCAA
>NZ_JASCPO010000343.1:0-4509 GCF_029960145.1 Pseudomonas sp. PS01299
CAAGCTCGCTCCCACAGTGGTTTTGTGTATGACACCGATCCAGTGTGGGAGCGAGCTTGCTCGCGAAGGGGCCAGGCGGGCCAATGAAGAACTTTAATCTTCTTTTTTCATCAACCCGGCGAGGGCGGCAAACGGGTTATGCGTGGCCTTGGCGATTTTTGGCGTGCTCAGCGAGCCGTCGCCGAAATATTGCTGGTCGGTGTAGCGCGAGTGTTCGTTGTCGTGGCAGTACAGGCACAACAGCTCCCAGTTCGAGCCGTCCTGCGGGTTGTTGTCGTGGTTGTGGTCGCGGTGGTGCACGGTCAGTTCGCTCAGGCGCTTGCCGGAAAACTCACGGGCGCAGCGGCCGCAGACGTGCGGGTACATCTTCAGGGCCTTGTCACGGTAGCCCATTTCCTTGTCGCGCTGGTTGTCGGCAAGGATGCGATCGAGCTTCGACGTGTTGGTCGGGGTGGACGAACTCATGGGTTCACCTTTGTAAAAAGACTAATGACGGTTATGTGCAGAGTTTAGCTCAGCCCTTGAGCTTCTCGGCAATCCAGATCGTGTGGCGGGTGCCCTTGTTGCCGTGGGCGAAGACCTGGACTTCTTCGGCCTTGAACCCGGCCTTCTTCAATTTGTCGGAAAACTGCCGGTCAGCGCTGGCCGACCACACCGCCAGCACACCTTTGGGCCGCAGGGCCTTGGCGCAGGCGTTGAGGCCAGCGGCGGAGTACAGCCAGCTGTTGGCCTTCTGGGTCAGGCCTTCGGGGCCGTTGTCGACGTCGAGCATGATTGCGTCGAAGCCGTTCGGCTCGCTTTGCAGGACCCTGGCCACGTCGTCCTGACGGATCACTGTGCGCGGGTCGAGCAACGGTCGCCCGGATTTTTCACCGAGCGGCCCGCGATTCCACTCGACCACGCCGGGCACCAGTTCGGCGACCACCACCTCGGCACCCTTGCCCAGATGCTTGAGCGCCGAAGCGAGGGTGAAACCCATGCCCAGACCGCCAATCAATACTCGCGAATTCGGCCGGCCGGCGACCTTGCGGCAAGGGATCTCGGCCAGCGCATCTTCCGAACCGTGCATGCGCGTGTTCATCAATTGCCCGCCGTCGCCACCCTGGATCTTGATGACGAAATCCT
Source organism: Pseudomonas sp. PS01299 (assembly GCF_029960145.1). Lineage (NCBI taxonomy): Bacteria > Pseudomonadati > Pseudomonadota > Gammaproteobacteria > Pseudomonadales > Pseudomonadaceae > Pseudomonas > Pseudomonas sp. PS01299. The sequence continues at coordinate 1,126 of NZ_JASCPO010000343.1, forward strand.
CGCCATACTCGAACAGGCACAGGGCGCCACCGTTGTCAGGGATCGGCGTGGTGTCGAGCAGAACGAAACGTTTCATGGAAATCTCTACAAGGGGGAAGGCAAGCAGGCCCGTTGGGAGTAGCCTGAGCGCAGACTAAAGGCCAAACGGAGCCCTTGATGAAGCGCAGCATTCTAACGGTCATTGCCCTGGCCGCGCTCTCGATTACTGCAGTGCAGGCGCAGCAGACCATTCCGGTCAGCCCGACGCCGCAACCCGGCTCACCGGGAACCGCCACGCCGACCCCGTATCCGCAAATCACCCCGATCAGCGCACCGAAGGCCGGTGCCGGCAGTGGTAGCCCGCCGCTGGTGCCGATCGAAATGCCCAGCCCGCCGAGCAAGGATCAACCGGTGCCGGGCATCGAACCGAGCGGCACCAAGGTTAAATCCCCCGGTGGTTAAACCTGTTGCGCCGCCAGTTGGCCGTCGGCCATGCGCAGGCGTTTGGAGAGGGACACGGCGAGGGCGCGGATGATCTTGGCGGCGATCTTCGGCGCGTCGTTGAGCATCTTTTCCAGCGAGTCCTTGCCTAGGTTGAGCAGTTGGCAATTGCTCGCCGCGATGCAGGTCGCTGAACGGCGCTCACCATCCAGCACGGCCATTTCACCAAACGCCCGCCCGCTGCGCAGGGTGGCCATGGTGATGACCTGGCCGTCGGGGCCAGTCTTTTGCACCGCGACCTGGCCGGTGTGGAGGATGCACATGAAACTGCCGGCATCGCCCTCACGGAAGATCGCTTCGCCCTCGGCTACAGTGCTGATGCTGAAGTAGCCTGATGCCGCGGCGAAGTCCGCCAGTTGCAATTGATCGAACAGGCCACAGTCCATCAGCCAGTCGCGAATTTCGTTGTTCAGCAGGGTGGGTTCTGACATGTCATTGCGGTCTTTATTGTTTTCACGGTTTTCAGGCACTACACGAACCCTTGTAGGAGTGAGCCTGTGGTGAGGGGATTTATCCCCGATCGGCTGCGCAGCAGTCGCAAATCAGCCAATGCGGTCTGCCTGAAAGAATCGCATTGCAGATCTGGCGCGGCTTTGCCACCCATCGGGGATAAATCCCCTCACCACACAGGCTCGTTCCTACAGGGATCTGTGGTGTATCGGCTTCTTGGGTCTGGAATTAAGACCCAAGTGACCGACGGAGTTCCTCAGGCCAGGCCCAAAACCTTGAACACAAATGCATATTCGAGCGCTACGTCACGTAATCCCTGATAACGCCCGCTCATCCCGCCATGCCCGGCGCCGAGTTCGGTCTTGAGCAGCAGCAGGTTGTCGTCGGTCTTGGTCGCGCGCAGTTTCGCCACCCACTTGGCCGCTTCCCAGTACTGCACGCGGCTGTCGTTGTAGCCGGCGATCACCAGGGTTGCCGGGTAATCCTGCGCGGTGACATTTTCGTACGGCGCGTACGCCTTGATCCGCTCGTAGACCTCCGGCTCTTCAGGGTTGCCCCACTCGTCGTACTCGGTGACGGTCAGCGGCAAGTCCGGGTCGAGCATGGTGTTGAGCACGTCGACGAACGGCACTTCGGCAATCGCCACGCCGAACAGATCCGGACGTTGATTGAGCACCGCGCCAATCAACAAGCCGCCAGCGCTGCCGCCGCTGATCGCCAGTTTCTCGGCGGTGGTGATGCCGTTGAGGATCAGGAATTCGGCGCAGGCAATGAAGTCGCTGAAGGTATTGTGTTTGTGTTCCTGTTTGCCGGCGCGGTACCACGCTTCGCCCAACTCGCCGCCGCCACGTACGTGGGCGATGGCGAAAGCCATGCCGCGATCCAGCAGGCTCAGGCGTGCGTGGGAGAACCACGGATCGAGGCTGGAACCGTAGGCGCCATAACCGTACAGATACAGCGGCACCGGTTTGCCGACCATTTCGCGTTTCATTACCAGACTGATCGGCACCTGCGTACCGTCCGGCGCCGTGGCCCACAGGCGTTGGCTGACGTAGGCGTCGGCGTCGAACGGGCCGAGCACCGGGGTTTCTTTCAGCACGGTTTGCTCGCCGCTGGCCAGCAGCAATTGGCGCACCTGTGCCGGACGATTCAGCGCCTCGTAACGCAGACGGATGCAGTCGCTCTCGAACTCCAGGCTGTTCTGCACATAGAGGCTGTAAGCCGCGTCCGGCAATTGCACGCGATACGGCGTCAGGCCTTGCGGATGAACTTCGATGATCGGCAGACCGCCTTCGCGCAGGCTCAGGGTCATGGCCGCGGTGTTCAGCGTCACGCCGTCGAGCATCACCGTGTCGCTGTGCGGGATCAGGTTCTGCCAGTCGGCTTCGCTCGGTACCACACCGGTGTCCGGCGCCTGATACAGGGCGAAATTGATGCCGTCACGGTTGGTGCGGATGAACCAGGTCCACACGCCATCCAGCGCGCCGTGATCGACATCGTATTCGTGATCCTCGACCCGTGGCGCCAGGCAAGTGAAGGGCAGGTGCGGCTGATGCGCGTCCAGCGCCCAGACTTCGCTGGTGGTCTTGCTGCCCAGGGTCAGCAGCAATTGCTGCTCGGAACTGGAGCGGTAGCAATGCAGGAAGAAACGCCCGTCCGGCTCGTGGAACACCTCTTCGGCGGCGGTGCCGTCGAGGCGATAGCGAAACAGTTTGTGCGGGCGATGGGTGTCGTCGAGCACACCGAAGAACAGCGTCAGGCTGTCGTTGGCCCAGGTCATGCTGCCGTCGCAGTCCTGAAATTCCAGTTCACTGACCTTGTCATTGGCCAGCTCCTTGACGAACAGTGTGTAGATCTCGTCGCCCGAGGCGTCGACGCTGTAGGCCAGACGCTGGTGATCCGGGCTGATGCTGAACGCGCCGAGCGAGAAGAAGCCGCCGTTGGCCAAAACGTTCGGGTCGAGCAGCAGTTGCTCGCGGCTTTCGTCGAGGGTCAGGCTGTCATCGGCCGGACGCGGGCAACGGTAATGGCGGGCGTACTCGTCACCCGCCGTGGTGCGCGTGTAATACAGATACGGGCCCCAAGGCGAGGGCAGGGACAGGTCGGTTTCGAGGATCCGGCCCTTGATCTCCTCGAACAGGCTCTCGCGCAGGCCGACCTGATCGGCGGTCTGTGCTTCCTGATAGGCATTTTCGGCCTTGAGGTAGTCGAGCACCGCGTCGGTGTCGCGTTCCTGCAGCCAGGCATACGGGTCGGCACCGGCAGCCTTGCGGGCGATCGGGGCGCGGAGGACGTGGGCGGATTCGGGCATGGAAGGCTCTCGGACAATGTTCGGAATAAAGGTTTTCGCGGATCGTGAAACCGCCGCAGCACCTGTGGGAGCGGGCTTGCTCGCGAAGGCGTCCTGTCAGTAAAGACTTATTTGGCTGACACACTGCTTTCGCGAGCAAGCCC
>NZ_JASCPO010000344.1:0-4490 GCF_029960145.1 Pseudomonas sp. PS01299
CGCGAAGGCTGTGTGTCAGGCGCTAGATGTATAGGCTGACACGCCGCTTTCGCGAGCAAGCCCGCTCCCACATTGGATAGGTGTCACGGCTGCAAGTAGCGCAACACCGACTCGCAGATCATCTCGCGATGACGCTGCTTGATGCTTTCGTCCGGCAAATCGATCTGAAAAATCTCACCGAACGTATGGCGGTTCGAGACGCGGTAGAAACAGAACGAGCTGATCAGCAAGTGCACATCCAGCGCGTCCAGCCCGGCGCGGAAGACACCCTCCTCGGCACCGCGACGCAAAATCTCGCCCAGTGAATCGAGGATCGTATTATTCATCGCCTTGATCGTGTCCGAACGCTTCACGAACTCGGCGTTGTGGATATTTTCGATACAGACGATGCGCACGAAATCGACGTTGCGGTCGTGGTGATCGAAGGTGAATTCCACCAGTCGACGGATCGCCACCACCGGCGGCAACTCGGCCAGGTGCAGGCGGTTTTCGGTGCTGCGGATGTCGCCGTAAAGCTTCTCCAGTACCTCGACGTACAACTGCTCCTTACTGCCGAAGTAGTAATAGATCATGCGTTTGGAGGTGTGGATACGCTCGGCGATCGCGTCGACGCGGGCGCCGGACAAGCCCTGCTGGACGAACTCGACGATCGCCTCCTGCAGGATGTTCTCGCGGGTTTTTTCCGGGTTGTTCTTGCGACTCTTGCGCGGCTCGATACCGGATTCGACGGGAGCGGCGGGGAGTTCTGAAGTCATTGTCATTGCGGGCTCACGGCCATCACTGCACAGGTTGGCGATTATGGGCCGCGCTGCACAGTGAAGGAAGCCACGCGGCTCGTGTTTAATCCCGCGTTTACGAAATTCCTACAACTTCGCCTGACGCACCGCACCGCTGCGTGATTTGGCCATCGCCGCCAGACGTACCGCGACGTTCGCCGCACCATAACCGGCATAGCCGTTTTTACGCTGGATGATCTCGAAGAAGAAGCGCCCCTCGAACGGCTCGGTGTACACGTGGAACAACTCGCCGCCCTGCGCGTCGCGGTCGTAGAGCACGTTGTAGTACGCCAGCTCGCTGAGGAACTCGTCGTCGAAATCGAAGCGCGCGGCGAGGTCGTCGTAATAGTTGAGCGGGATATCCAGCAACGGCACACCGGCTTCTTTGGCGCGGCTGACTTCGGCGAAGATGTCATCACAATCGAAGGCGATGTGATGCACACCGGAGCCGCGATAACTCGACAGCGCGTGGGAGATCGCGGTGTTGCGATTCTCGGAGATGTTCAGCGGTAGACGGATCGAGCTGTCGCGGCTGCGCAACGCCCGGCTTTTCACCAGACCGTACGGATCGGGCAGCACCACTTCATCGTCGGCCTCGAAATCCAGCAGGCTCTTGTAGAACAGCACCCAGCTGTCGAGGCTGTCGGCCGGCAGCGCCATGGCCATGTGATCGATGCGCTTGAGGCCGCCACGGGCCTGAGCGTTCGGCAGCAGATTGAAGTCGGTGCCATAAACGTCCGCCGCCTCATCCACCAGATAAATCAGGCTGCCGTCCGGCGCACGCACCGCTGCCAGTTCCAGTTCGTTGGGGCCGACCAGGCCGCGATAGGGCTGGCCCTTGTAGGCGACGGCGCGGGCCAGGGCGCTGGCGCTGTCCTTGACCCGCACGGCGGTGGCGCACAGCGACGGGCCGTGGGCTTCGAAGAAACTGTGGCCAAACGAATACGGTTCGGCGTTGAGGATCAGGTTGATATCGCCTTGGCGCAACAGGCTCACACTCTTGGAGCGGTGCTGCCCGGCCTTGACGAAGCCCAGGCGCTCCAGCCAGTTGCTCAGTTTGGCGCCGAGGCTTTCGTCGACGGCGAACTCGAGAAACTCGATGCCGTTGTACTCGCTGGCCGGCGGCGTTTCGAAGAGGATTTCACGGTTGGCCACTGGCGTTGCTTGCTGTTCCAGGCGCTGACGGGTTTTCTCTTCCAGATACAGCAGCGAACGCAGACCATCGGCGGCGTTGGCCCGTGGTGGCGCGGCGCGGAAGCCATCGTTGAAGATCTCCAGCGACAACGGCCCGGTGTAACCGCTCTGGATGATTGGCGCGAGGAACCCCGGCAGATCGAATTCGCCCTGCCCCGGGAAGCAACGGAAATGCCGGCTCCACTCCAGGACGTCCATGGCGAGGATCGGCGCGTCGGCCATTTGCACAAAGAAGATCTTGTCGCCAGGAATGTCGGCAATCGCGCTTGGATCACCTTTCAGCGACAAGGTGTGAAAGCTGTCGAGCAGCACGCCGAGTGCCGGGTGGTCGGCCTGGCGAACAATGTCCCAGACCTGTTGATAAGTATTGACGTGCCGGCCCCAGGCCAGCGCTTCATAGCCGATACGCAACCCGCGAGCGCCGGCACGTTCGGCCAGCAGCCGCAGATCATCGACGAGAATCTGCCGGTCGCCGACGCTGTCCGCCGAGGCGTTGCTGCAGACCAGCACCAGATCGGTGCCCAGCTCCTGCATCAGGTCGAATTTGCGCTCGGCCCGCTCCAGATTGCGCGCCAGCCGATCACGGCGGCAGCCTTCAAAATCGCGGAACGGCTGGAACAGGGTGATGGCGATCCCCAGGTCAGCGCACATCTGCCTGATTTCCCGCGGGCTGCCGTCGTAATACAGAAGATCGTTCTCGAAGATCTCGACGCCGTCGAACCCGGCGGCGGCAATGGCTTCGAGCTTTTCCGGCAGGGTGCCGCTCAGGGAAACGGTGGCAATGGAACGCTGCATGTTGCTACTCCCGGACTGCGCTGCAGTTTTTTACAGGGGATCATTTTTTATCGTGAGGAAATTATTGGCTGCATCGTCTTCAGCAGCAATTTAAAGTGTACCAGCCGGTTAGTTTTGCGTGCGATTATCGAACACTATGGCGTTTCGGCGAATTGACGATTTTTCGTCCACTGCCCACCATCGACTTCACATTGAGTCCGGAAATGAACCTTCGGTCGCAGTGCGTGCAAACAACACCACATAACAAATTCAAAAACGGGTGGAACAATGATTCCTTCACAGACTTCCCGCATGGCTCCGGCCATGAGCACTGCCACGGGTGGCATCGGCGACAAGATCCGCGGCGCCATGGCTGTCGGCAAGACCCGTTGGGGCATGCTGGCGCTGGTGTTTTTCGCCACGACCCTGAACTACATCGACCGCGCAGCCCTCGGCGTCATGCAGCCGATCCTCGCCAAGGAAATGAGCTGGACGGCGATGGATTACGCCAACATCAACTTCTGGTTTCAGGTCGGCTACGCGATTGGTTTCGTCCTGCAGGGACGCCTGATCGACCGGGTCGGCGTGAAACGCGTGTTCTTCTGCGCAGTGCTGCTCTGGAGCCTGGCTACCGGCGCCCACGGTCTGGCGACTTCGGCCGTCGGCTTCATGGTCTGCCGCTTCATCCTCGGCCTGACCGAAGCGGCCAACTACCCGGCCTGCGTGAAAACCACGCGCCTGTGGTTCCCCGCCGGTGAACGCGCCGTGGCCACCGGCATCTTCAACGCCGGGACCAACGTCGGCGCCATGTTCACGCCGATGCTGCTGCCGCTGATTCTCCACGTATGGGGCTGGCAGGCCGCGTTCCTGTGCATGTCGGCACTCGGCGGGATCTGGTTGCTGTTCTGGGGCCTGAAGTACTTCAACCCGGAAGACCATCCAAGCGTTAAACAGTCCGAGCTTGAGTACATCCAGCAGGAAGTCGAACCGGAACAGGCCCGCGTACCGTTTTCACGCATCCTGCGCATGCGCGGCACCTGGGCGTTCGCCCTCGCCTATTCGCTGACCGCGCCGGTGTTCTGGTTCTACCTGTACTGGCTGCCGCCGTTTCTCAATCAGCAATACAACCTGGGCATCAACGTCACCCAGATGGGTATTCCGCTGATCATCATCTACGTGACGGCCGACTTCGGCAGCGTCGGCGGCGGCATTCTGTCGTCGTTCCTGATCGGTCGCGGGATGAACTCGATCAAGGCGCGGCTGCTGTCGATGTTCCTGTTCGCCTGCTGCATCATCGGCGTGATCATGGCCGCTGGTTCGAGCAATCTGTGGGTCGCCGTCGCGGCAATCTCCCTGGCGATCGGCGCGCATCAGGCCTGGACTGCGAACATCTGGAGCCTGGTGATGGACTACACGCCCAAGCACATGATGAGCACGGTGTTCGGTTTCGGCGGTATGTGCGCAGCGATCGGCGGGATGTTCATGACCCAGATCGTCGGCCACATCCTGACCGTCACCCATAACAACTACACGGTGCTGTTCACGCTGATCCCGGCGATGTACTTCATTGCCCTGACCTGGATGTACTTCATGGCCCCGCGCAAGATTCCAGACGTCACCGAATAACCTGCCTGCACCCCTCCCCCCTGTGGGAGCGGGCTTGCTCGCGAAAGCATTTAGTCAGTCACTGAAGATGTCGACTGATCCACCGCCTTCGCGAGCAAGCCCGCTCCCACAGGGTTATTT
>NZ_JASCPO010000345.1:0-4431 GCF_029960145.1 Pseudomonas sp. PS01299
CGCGAAAGCGGTATGTCATTCAACAATGAGTTGCCTGACACAGCGCTTTCGCGAGCAAGCCCGCTCCCACAGCCATCTGACCGGACTTAGTCGCGGAAGTTGTTGAACTGCAGTGGCATGCCGAATTCCTTGGCGCGCAGGGCCGCGATGGCTTCCTGCAGGTCATCGCGCTTCTTGCCGGTCACACGTACCTGCTCGCCCTGAATGGCGGCCTGTACCTTGAGCTTGGCGTCCTTGATGTGCGCGACGATCTTCTTCGCCAGCTCCTTGTCGATGCCTTCTTTGAGAATGGCGTCCTGCTTCATCAGCTTGCCCGAGGCGTAAGCGTCTTTGACTTCAAGGCACTGCACATCGATCTTGCGTTTGGTCAGGGCCAGCTTCAGGATCTCGATCATCGCTTCCAGCTGGAACCCGGCTTCAGCGGTCAGGTTGACGGTCAGGTCCTTTTCCTTGAACTCGAAGCTGCCTTTGCCTTTCAGGTCATAGCGACGATCAAGTTCCTTCACGGCGTTCTCGACCGCGTTGGTCAGCTCGTGCTTGTCCAGTTCGGATACCACGTCGAACGACGGCATGTAGTCTCTCCAATAAAAAGGCGCGCTCGATCAGGAGGGAGCGCGCTTGGCTTGCGGTTAAAATCCGGCTCATTATAACGGGTCTTTTCCCACCGATACGGCGAGCCTTGCATGCCAGTACCTTACCGAGTGAAAAACTGATGTCCACCCCCTGGCACGTTCTCGGCGCCGGCAGCCTCGGCACCCTGTGGGCCACGCGTCTGGCCCGGGCCGGGCTGCCGGTGCGGCTGATCGTGCGGGATGCCGAGCGCTTGCGCAGCTATCAGGCGGCCGGTGGTCTGACGCTGGTCGAACACGGCGCAGCCACGACCTATGCCGTCCCCGCGCAAACGGCGGACGACCCGGAGCCGATCCGCCGCCTGCTGGTCGCCTGCAAAGCCTATGACGCCGAAAGCGCCGTCGCCCGCCTCGCCCCGCGCCTGAGCGCAGATGCCGAGCTGATCCTGCTGCAAAACGGCCTCGGCAGTCAGGACGCGGTCGCAGCGGTGGTTCCGCAGGCACGCTGCATCAGCGCCTCCAGCACCGAAGGCGCGTTCCGCGACGGCGACTGGCGCGTGGTGTTTGCCGGCCACGGTTTCACCTGGCTGGGTGATGCCAGCCATCCGGTAGCGCCAATCTGGCTGGACGATCTGGACGCAGCAAAAATACCCCACGAATGGAGCACTGACATCCTCACCCGGCTGTGGCGCAAACTGGCGCTCAATTGCGCGATCAATCCACTGACTGTGCTCCATGATTGCCGTAACGGCGGGCTGGAGCAGCATCAATGCGAAGTCGCCACGTTGTGTGCGGAGCTTGCCGAATTGCTGGAGCGTTGCGGTCAACCGGCAGCCGCGGTCAATCTGCAACAGGAAGTCGAGCGGGTGATCCACGCCACCGCAGCCAACTACTCGTCGATGTATCAGGACGTGGCGAACCAGCGCCGCACCGAAATCAGTTACCTGCTGGGCCACGCCTGCAAAGTCGCCACCCGTCACCAGTTGAACCTGCCACACCTCAATCAATTGCAGCAGCGTCTGATCGCTCATCTGCACAGCCTTGGATTGCCCAGCGACTGAGCAGCGGCTACGCTGCCCACTTGTTCCTTTGCTGCGATAAACCTGATGCCATTGCGCCAGCGCCTTGAAAACCTGCCGGTCGGCCAGAAACTGCTGGCCGCCCTGCTGGTGTTGTTGACCACCGTCCTGCTGGTCGCCAACCTGACCTTTATCAGCGCCGCCTATTACATCTCCCAGGAAAGCATGGCGCCGCAAGCTTTGCAGACCATCGGCCGGCTGATCTCCAACCCGAGCCTGGTCGCACAAGCCCTCGAGTCGCCACAAAGCGCCGAACGCCTGCTCAAGGAACTCGACAGCTATTCGCCGCTGCGCGCGGCGGCGTTGTATGACGGCAAGGGTGACCGCATCGCCCAGGTGCAGCGTGGCGACAAGCTCAATCTGCCGGAACGCTATCGGCACATCGAAGCCTGGCAACTCACCGAGTTTCGCAGCAACCAGTTGATCACCCTGCCCCGCCCCGGCACCGCGCCCGGGCACTTGCTGCTGGTCGCCAGCAGTGAACTGCCGATGGCGTTCTACACCGGCACCCTGACTGCCAGTCTCGGCATCCTGATTTTCAGTGTGCTGCTGTGGCTGGTGATTGCGCGGCAGATCAAACGCCTGATCACTCGGCCGATCCATGAGCTGGAAGAACTGTCGCGTCAGGTCACTCGCGAAGAGAACTATGCCCTGCGCGCCTCACGCGGTAACCACGATGAAATCGGCAGCCTCGCCGAGGCGTTCAACACCATGCTCTCGCGCATCGAGGCTCGCGAACAGCAGCTCAAGCGCGCCCGCGATGACTCGCAGGCCGCCTACGATCAGGCGCAGGGCCTGGCCGAAGAAACCCGCCACACCAACCGCAAACTGGAGCTGGAAGTCCAGGTTCGGAGCAAGATCGAGAAGAAGCTCACCGGCTTCCAGAACTACCTCAACAGCATCATCGACTCCATGCCCTCGGCGCTGATCGCCCTCGACGAGCAGCTCTACGTGACCCAGTGGAACCAGGAAGCCAGCGCCCTCTCCGGCACGCGCCTGGATGAAGCGCTGAACCAGCCGATCTTCCTCGCCTTCGAACCGCTCAAGCCGTTTCTGCCGCAACTCAAGCAGACCGTGGAAGAGCACACCGTGGCGAAGATCGAACGGGTGACCTGGTTCAAGGATGACGAACCCAAGCACTACGCCCTGACCTTTTATCCGCTGATGGGCGGCGCCGGGCGCGGTGTGGTGATCCGTATCGACGACATCACCCAGCGCCTGTCGCTAGAAGAAATGATGGTGCAGTCGGAAAAAATGCTTTCGGTCGGTGGCCTCGCCGCCGGCATGGCCCATGAGATCAACAACCCGCTCGGCGCGATCCTGCACAACGTGCAGAACATTCGCCGGCGGCTGTCGGCGGATCTGCCGAAGAACCTCGAAACCGCTGAACAACTCGGCATCGAACTGGACACGGTCAACCGTTACCTGCAAAGCCGCGAAGTACCGAAATTGCTCGACGGCATCCAGCAGGCCGGCGCCCGCGCGGCAAAAATCGTCACGCACATGCTCAGTTTCAGCCGCCGCAGCACCCGGCAAATGGCCCCGTGCGATCTGCCCGCACTGATCGATCAAGCGGTGGAAATTGCCGGCAACGACTTCGATCTGGCGATCGGTTTCGACTTCAAGGGCCAGGCGATCATCCGCCAGTTCGACCCGGCGCTCGGCCCGGTGCCGGGCACTGCCAACGAACTGGAACAAGTGTTGCTCAACCTGCTGAAAAACGCTGCACAAGCCATTCATCAGCGCGAAGACGACAGCGAGCCGGGGCGGATCATCCTGCGCACCAAACTCAATCCGCCATGGGCCGAGATTCAGGTCGAGGACAACGGCATCGGCATGAGCGAAAACGTGCGCAAACGCACCTTCGAGCCGTTCTTCACCACCAAGGAAATCGGCCAGGGCACAGGGCTGGGGCTGTCGGTGTCGTACTTCATCATCACCAACAACCACAAAGGCCAGATGGAAGTGCAATCCGCGCCGGGCCAGGGCACCTGCTTCACCTTGCGCCTGCCACTGACCCAACCGGCGGCCATCGCCGCCGAAACCAATCAACTACCGAGGTAACCCATGGGCTTTCGCTTGTCGAAGATCTACACCCGCACCGGCGACACCGGCGAAACCGGCCTGGGCGATGGCCGCCGCGTCCCCAAGGATCACCCGCGGATCGAAGCGATTGGCGAAGTCGATACGCTGAACAGTCAGGTCGGCGTGCTGCTGGCCGGGCTGATCGCCGAGCGTGAGGCGTTCCCGGGATTGAATGAACTGATCGACGTGCTCGCCCCCTGTCAGCATCGGTTGTTTGACCTCGGCGGAGAGCTGGCGATGCCGGAATATCAGGCGCTGAACACGGCAGAAATCCAGCGCCTGGAAGCGGCGATCGATGTGTGGAACGAGGAATTGGGGCCGCTGGAGAATTTCATTCTGCCCGGTGGGTCGATGCTGATCGCCCAGGCCCATGTGTGCCGCAGTCTGGCGCGCAGTGCCGAGCGCCGTTGTCAGCATTTGAATGCAATTGAGCCATTGGCCGGGGTTGGTTTGGCGTATATCAATCGGTTGTCGGATCTGTTGTTCGTGGCCGCAAGGTTGATTGCGCGGCGGCAGGGGATTGCGGAGATTTTGTGGCAGCCTGCGGCAAAACCTTCAGATATCTAGCGCCTGTACGGACGCCTTCGCGAGCAAGCCCGCTCCCACAGTTGATTGCATTCATCCAGTTGGAATGCAGTCAACTGTGGGAGCGGGCTTGCTCGCGAAGAGGCCAGCAGCCTCACCACATAATCAAGCAT
>NZ_JASCPO010000346.1:0-4417 GCF_029960145.1 Pseudomonas sp. PS01299
GGGCTTGCTCGCGAAAGCGTTATGTCAGCCGACATCCAGGGTGTCTGACACTCCGTCTTCGCGAGCAAGCCCGCTCCCACAGAAGCCGTATTCCAGAGTCAGCCCTTCATCACCTGCGCCAGCAATTCATAGGAATGCAGGCGATCGGCATGCTCATACAGATCGCAGGTGAAAATCAGCTCATCGGCCTGGGTCTGCTCGACCAGCACCTCCAGCTTCGCACGGATCTTCTGCGGGCTGCCAACCATCGCCAGACCGAGGAAATCCCCCACCGCTTCGCGCTCATGGGGCAGCCACAGGCCGTCCATGGTTTTCACCGGCGGACGCTGCACCAGACTCTGCCCACGCATCAGCGCGAGAATTCGCTGGTACACCGAGGTCGCCAGGTAGTCGGCCTGCTCATCGGTATCGGCTGCCACCAACGGCACCCCGAGCATCACGTACGGCTTGTCGAGCACCGCCGACGGTTTGAAGTGATTGCGATAGACGCGAATCGCCTCGTGCATGAAGCGCGGGGCGAAGTGCGAAGCGAAGGCGTAGGGCAACCCGCGCTCACCGGCCAGTTGCGCGCTGAACAGGCTGGAACCGAGCAACCAGATCGGCACGTTGGTGCCGGTGCCGGGCATGGCGATCACCCGTTGATCCGGGGTGCGCGGGCCGAGGAAGCGCGCCAGCTCGGCGACGTCTTCCGGGAAATCATCGGCACTGCCGGAGCGCTCACGACGCAGGGCGCGGGCGGTCATCTGGTCGGAGCCGGGCGCGCGGCCCAGACCCAGATCGATGCGTCCCGGATACAGGCTTTCGAGAGTGCCGAACTGCTCGGCGATCACCAGCGGCGCGTGGTTCGGCAGCATCACCCCGCCGGAGCCGACACGAATCGTCGAGGTACCGCCGGCCAGGTATCCCAGCAACACCGAGGTGGCAGAACTGGCGATACCGTCCATGTTGTGGTGCTCGGCCACCCAGAAGCGGGTGTAGCCGAATTTCTCGACGTGCTGCGCCAGGTCCAGCGAGTTGCGCAGCGATTGCGCCGGGCTGCCATTCTCGCGCACCGGCACCAGATCGAGGGTGGAAAACTTTACGTCGGACAGTTGCTTCATAAACCTGCGTCTCCGAATGAGGAGGCAGGTTTTTCTTGCGAACGAAAACCTGCCCAATCCATAAGCGTGTTTTATGCAATGAGGGCATATACCCGAGTTTCAATAGCCGCGATGAAATTTCCTACTAAAAAAGTCAACGATTCAGCCGGGCTGAACTTTGTCCCGACGTCTATCCTCAGAAGCCTTGCAAGTAAAAACCACGACGGCGCGGCGTTCCGCGCCAGATCTTGAGGAGGCAGACATGGCTATCGTGAAGAAAGCATCCGCACATTGGGCAGGCGATCTGAAAACCGGCATCGGCTCGATCTCTACCGAGACTGGCGTCCTCAGAGAAGCGCCGTACGGCTTCAAGGCCCGCTTCGAAGGCGGCAAGGGCACCAACCCGGAAGAACTGATCGGCGCCGCGCATGCCGGCTGTTTTTCCATGGCGTTCTCGATGATTCTCGGTGATGCGGGCCTGAAGGCCGAGAGCATCGACACCCAGGCTGAAGTCACCTTGGATCAGGTCGAGGGTGGCTTTGCCATCACCGCGATCAAGTTGATCCTCAAGGCGAAAATCCCGGGCGCTACTCAGGCGCAGTTCGAGGAACTGAGCAACAAGGCCAAGGAAGGGTGCCCGGTGTCCAAGGTACTGAATGCGAAGATTACCCTTGAGGCTTCGCTGGTCAGCTGATCAGGCATTAACTGCACTGGCGCCATCGCGAGCAGGCTCACTCCTACATTCGATCTCCAGCGGACACATCAAGTGTGAACAATCGGGATCCCCTGTAGGAGTGAGCCTGCTCGCGATGGCAATCCAACAATCACCACAATTCCTGAAGATGTGAGCGAAGTCAGAACCTGCCCCGCAAAAATATGGTCGAATAAGTGACAGCAGCTTCAGCGCACGCCCGTGCGCGCTGCATCAGGGAGCTTCATCTATGAAACGTATTGGCTTGGCGATTCTTTGCAGTGCACTGGCCACAACGGTTCTCGCCGCACCGAAAGACTGCGAAGAATTGAAGAAAGAGATCGAAGTAAAGATCCAGGCGAATGCAGTGCCGTCCTACACACTGGAAATTGTCAGCAAGGAAGAGGCCGACAAGCACGACGTGGCGATGGTTGTCGGCACCTGCGAAAACGGCACAAAAGCGATCGTCTACCAGAAGAACGACATCTGACAGTCCGCTCAAGGCACGCAGTTGATCTGGCGCTCTTCGGCAACTATCTGCCCTTGGCGATTGATCAACCGAGCACTCGGCGTGAACGCCAGCGACCGGGCTTCAAGTCGGTAACGTTGCCCGGCTTCGAAATGATCGTAGCGCACGGTCATGTAACACAGGCGCTCCTGCGGGTCGGTGTCCAAGCCCTGGCTGCCACCGAAGATCTCGAAATCGAAGCGCACCGTCAGCTCATGACTGCCCGGCGCGACCTGGAAAAAGCGCCCGTCCCGCAGGCGCACGTTGTCCAGCCGTTCAGCCATCAGCACCTTACCGCCGGGTGTCGGCATCGAAAAGTCGACCCAGGCCTTGCCCGGATCGGCTGCCGGCATCGGGCTCTGGCAGCCAGCAAGCAGACTTGCAGCGAGCAACAACGTCAACCTGTGCATGATCAATGTCCCGTGATTTGGACATCCAGCATAATTCCGATCAGGTTTTCTGGCAGCCTGCGGGTGTGCCCTGCCCTACGACTTTGCGCTGTTCATCATAAAGCCTGGCCCATGGCCGAAAACCGATGCTGCCGGCTTGCAACTGATAGCGCTGACCGGCGTTGAAGTCCTTGAATTTCACCTTCAACTGACAATCGCGCCACAGCGGTTCGGCGTCGGGGCCGATGTTGGTGGCTTCGACCGGAAACTGATAACGCACCTTCAACTCATGGCTGCCGGGCTGCACTTCGAAATAACGTTTGTCGACAGTTGCCTTGTCATCGACTTTCAGCGCTTGCAACGCCGTGTCCTGTTGCCGGGCATCGAGATCAATCCAGGCTTGCGAGGGGTCAGGATCGGGCATTCCGAATCCGGCACAACCGGCCAGCGTCAGCAGGCCTCCTGTCAGCAACAACATGCGCATAGCGAAGCTCCAAATGGCGGGATAGTCTTGCGGGCAGACTTTCCAAAGGATTTTTATTTTGAGCAGGCCGCTTCCAAGCCATGGGTTACTTGATCGCGTTTTTCGGATTTTGTTTCCGGGGGTGATGTTTTTGTTGCTCAACGGTTGTTCCAGCGTCAGCTATTACAGCCAGTTGGCCAGCGGTCAGTTGCAGTTGTTGCGAGCGCGTGAGCCGGTGGCCAAGGTGATTGCCGACCCAAGCCGCGATGCAACCCTGCGCACGCACCTGACCCAGTCGCAAAAGGCCCGGGACTTCGCCAGCGAACAGCTGCACCTGCCGGACAACCAGAGCTATCGGCTGTACGCCGACATCGGCCGGCCGTATGTGGTGTGGAACGTGTTCGCCACCCCGGAGTTTTCCCTGACCCCGCAGAACCATTGCTTCCCGATCGCCGGTTGCGTGGCCTATCGCGGCTACTACAGCCAGAGCGCTGCCCGGGGCGAAGCGGCGATTCAGCGCCTGCAAGGCATGGACGTGTCGATTGGCGGCGTCGAGGCCTATTCGACCCTCGGCTGGTTCAATGACCCGATCCTCAATTCGATGATGGGCTGGGGTGACGAACGCCTGGCCACGCTGATCTTTCATGAACTGGCGCATCAGCGTTTCTATGTGAAAGACGACACCGAGTTCAATGAGTCGTTTGCCACGTTTGTCGAGCAGGAAGGCACCCGCCAGTGGCGGGCGTTTCGTGGCCTGCCGCCGGACACCGATGCCAGGCTCAAGCAGCGCGATCAGTTCATCGAACTGGTGCTGGAAACGCGCTCACGCCTGGAAAAGCTCTACGCTCAGCCGCTGCCAGCCGAGCAGATGCGCGAACGCAAAGCGGCGACGTTCGAGCAGTTTCGCCGCGAATATCGATTGATGCGCGACCGCCAGTGGGCCGGGGACAAGCGTTACGACGCCTGGGTGAACATGCCGCTGAACAATGCGCGGTTGCTGCCGTTTGGGCTGTATGACCAGTGGGTGCCGGCGTTTGCAGCGTTGTTCAGGCAGGTTGGGGGGGATTGGCTGCGGTTTTATGCCGAGGTTGAGAAGTTGGGAGATTTGCCGGTTATCGAGCGTAAGGCAGCACTCAAAGCATTGGCAGAAGCCTGATTTTTCGCGGTCTGTACTGGCCTCTTCGCGAGCAAGCCCGCTCCCACAGGTGACATGCATGCCTCCTGTGGGAGCGGGCTTGCTAGCGAAGACTGACTGATCAGCGCCGCAAAAACGCCTGATGCAACTCA
>NZ_JASCPO010000347.1:0-4341 GCF_029960145.1 Pseudomonas sp. PS01299
TGGGAGTGGGCTTGCTCGCGAAAGCGGTGAATCAGACACGAATTTATCGACTGACACTCCGCCTTCGCGAGCAAGCCCGCTCCCACAGTTGGATCTATGTTTACTTCCAGAGATGGATCGGCCAGCCGGATTTTTCGGCATGCTCCAGCAGCGCCGGATCCGGATTCACCACATGCGGGAAGTCCACCTTCAGCAGTAATGGCAAATCGTTGCGTGAGTCGGAGTAGAAACTCGCGCCTTCCAGATTCTCTTCCTCGGCGTCCAGCCATTCCAGCAGGCGAGTGATCTTGCCTTCGCGGTAGGTCAACGTGCCGACGGTCTGGCCAGTGTAAACGCCGTGCGCAACGTCCAGTTCGATGCCGAGAATTTCGTCGATGCCCAGGCGCTCGGCGATCGGTTTGACCAGGTGCGTGCCGGAAGCCGAGATCACCAGAATCCGGTCGCCGGCCTTGCGGTGGGCGGCGATGGTTTTGGTCGCGTCGCTGAAGATGATCGGTTCGATGAAGTCTTCCACCCATGGGCCGACCAGGTGTTCGACCTCTTCCGGGGTGCGCCCGATCATCGGTTCGAGGCTGAATTCCATGTACTCTTCCATGCGCAATTTGCCATGGCTGTAGGCGTCCATCAGCTCGTTGTTCTTGCGCATGAACGACTCGGGATCGACCCAGCCCAGGCGCCCCATCTGCTCGCTCCAGAGGGTGGCGCAGTCGCCATGGATCAGGGTTTCGTCCAGATCAAAAATTGCCAGGGCCATCAGTGCAGTTCTCTCTTCAACGTCAGCAAAGTCATCAGGCTACCTCACACAGGGCCGTCGGATCGATGGAAAGCGCCAGACGCTGACCGTCGGGATGTAGATCCGCCGCCGAGCGGTTGAGCACGTCCACCACCAGTTCCACGCCACGCGCCTCGACTCGATAGCGGATCACGTTACCGAGCAGGCTGTGGCTGCGGATCTGTGCATCGAGTTCGCCATTGAGGCTCAGTTCGATGGCTTCCGGGCGAATCGCGATGCGGTGGTTGATCGGCCGTTGCAGCAGTTTCGAGGCGCTCTCGGCGTCGAGCAGGTTGTAGTTGCCGATGAAGCCTGCGGCGAATATGTCCACTGGTGCGGTGTAGAGGGTTTCGGCATCGCCGCTCTGCACGATCTTCCCTTGGTTCATCAGGAAAATCCGGTCGGACATGGTCAGCGCTTCTTCCTGATCGTGGGTGACGAAAATCGTGGTCAGGCCGAGTTCGCGCTGGATCTGCCGGATCTGTTCACGCAGGTGTTTGCGGATACGCGCATCCAGCGCCGACAGCGGTTCATCCAGCAGTAACAGGCGTGGACGGGTCACCAGCGAGCGGGCGAGGGCAACGCGTTGACACTGGCCGCCGGAGAGCTGATGCGGATAACGACTGGCGAAGTCGTTGAGCTCAACCAGTTTCAGCACCTCGGCGACACGCTTGTGGCTGTCGTCGGCATTGACCTTCTGCATGCGCAGGCCGAAGGCAACGTTTTGTTCGACGGTCATGTTGGGGAACAGCGCGTAGCTCTGGAACACCATGCCGATCCCGCGTTTCTGCGGGCTCAGCGGCACGATGTCGACGCCATCAAGCAGGATCTTGCCGCCATCCACCGGCGTCAGGCCGGCAATGCAGCGCAGCAGGGTGGACTTGCCGCAACCCGACGGGCCGAGGAGGGTGACGAATTCGCCCTTGTTGATTTCGCAGTTGATGTCGCTGAACACGGTCGTGCCCGCGTAGTTTTTCTGCAGGTGTTGGACGCTGACATAGCTCATTCGCTTTTGTCCTTGTTCAAGATGTTGGCGATCCAGGTCAGGACCAGCACGAAAAAGAAGTACGAGATCACCAGCGCACTGGTGAAGTGGCCGCTGCTGTTGCGCATGTTGTTCAGGTACACCTGCAGGGTTTCGTAGCGCGTGCCGACGAGGATGTTGGCGAACACGAACTCACCGAACAGGAACGAGAACGACAGCAGCAACGCGACCATCAGGCCCTTGCGCAGGTTTGGCAGCACCACCAGAAATGCCGCCTGAAAGGTGCTGGCGCCGAGCAGTTGCGCGGCGTCCATCAGGTCGCGCAGGTTGATCGCCTGCAGGTTGTTGGTGATCGCCCGGTACATGAACGGTAGCGCCACGGTGAAGTAGCAACCGATCAGAATCCACGGTGTGCCGACCATCGCCAGCGGCCCGGAACCGTACAGTTGCAACAGACCCACCGACGACACCACCGGCGGCACCGCGAAGGGCAGCAGGATCAGGATGTTCATCAGCGCATCGAGTTTCGGGAAGTGGTAATGCACCACGAACAGCAGCGGCAGGATCAGCACCACTGACAGCACCAGCGCACCGACGCACACCAGCAGCGACTGGCCGAAGGCGTGCAGGAAGCGCGGATCGCTCCACAACTGGAGGTACCACTTGAAGGTGAAACCGCTGGGCAGGATGGTCGCCGACCAACTGCTGGCAATCGAGTAGATCAGCGTGCCCACCAGCGGCAGCAGCAGAATCGCGAACAGCAGATAAACCACGACGCGGTGGTAGACGCCGGCCGGGCCGGATTCAGCGCGAGACATGGTAGCTCCTCTTCAACAGCAGTTGATGCACAACGGTGACGATGGTCATCAACGCCACCAGCACCACGGCCAGGGCACTGGCGAGATTCGGATCGAGGGAAATATCCCCGGAAACCATTGCCGCGATGCGGATCGGCAGCACGTTGAAGTTGCCGGTGGTCAAGGCGTACACCGTGGCGTAGGCGCCGAGGGCGTTGGCCAGCAGGATCACGAAGGTGCCGAGCAGGGCCGGGGTCAACACCGGCAGGCCGATGTGGCGCCAGAACTGCCAGCCGTTGGCGCCGAGCAGCGCGGCGGATTCGCGCCAGTCTTCACGCAAGGCGTCGAACGCCGGGTACAGCAGCAGCACGCCGAGGGGAATCTGGAAGTAGGTGTAGAGGATGATCAGACCAGTTTTCGAGTACAGGTTGAAGTCCTGAATGATCCCGGCCTGCTTGAGCATGATCGTGATGCTGCCGTTGAAACCGAGCAGGATGATGAACGCGAACGCCAGCGGCACCCCCGCGAAGTTGCTGGTCATGTTGGCGAAGGCATTCACGAAGTTGCGCAGTTTCGAGTCGACCCGGCGCAACGAATACGCACCGAGCACGGCGATGATGATGCCGAATACGCTCGACCAGAAACTGATCTCCAGGCTGTACTGAATCGCCTGCAAATAGAACTTCGAGCTGAAGATCTTGCTGAAGTTGGCGAAGCCCCAGCCGAACTCTTCCGATTGCAGGCTGTTGATCATCACCCAGACCAGCGGGGCGATTTCGAACACGATAAAGAACAGCGCGAACGGCACCAGACACAGGGCCGCCAGCCATTTGCCGCGAGTCATGGCATTCACTTGAGCAGCTCCCGGCACACAGGTTTGTCGTGAGGGACGCCGAGCAGTTCGCAGACGGTGCCGCAGATCTCGGTCTGCTTCGGCGCGGCGTCAGCGTTGAGGCTGAAGGCGTTGCCGAGGACGAACAGCGGCACCTGACGTTCTTCCGGCAGCAGGCCGTTGTGCGAGCGGTCGTTGTTCATGCCGTGATCGGCAGTCACCAGCACCTGATAATCCGCGTCGAGCCAGCCTTGCAGGTAGTCGGCGAGGATGATGTCCGCCGAGCGCGCGCTGTTGCGGTATTGCGCGGAATCGAGGCCGTGCTTGTGGCCGGCGTCGTCGATGTTCATCGGGTGGATCAGCAGGAAGTTCGGCGCATGGCGCAGGCGCAGGTGTTCCGCGTCGGCGAACAGGTGCGAATCCGGGTAGTGATCGTTCCAGTAGAAATGCCCGTGCTGGATCGGTAACGCTGGATCGTCGGTATGACGGTCGCGGGTCGCTAGGAACGGTGAGCGGTTGTACAGCTCGCTGACCCAGTGATAGGCCGCTGCGGCGGTTTTCAGGCCGGCGTCGCGGGCGTAGTGATAGATGCTGCGCTGGTTGGACAGGCGCGCAACGTTGTTGTGGACGATGCCGCTGTCGATCGGCGGCACGCCGGTAAGGATGCATTCGTAAAGCGGTCGGGACAGGGCCGGCAACTCGCACTCCAACTGATAGAGCGCGGCGCGTCCTGCGCCAACGTAAGCCTGCAGATGCCCCATGGCGTGCCGCGCGACCTCGTAATTGAGACCGTCGAGCACGACAAGGATGACGTTGTGCTTCATAGGGGCAAAAACTCCGCGAAAACAGGACATTTCAGATTCAATCTGGATCCCCTGTGGGAGCGGGCTTGCTCGCGAAGGCGGAGTGTCAGTCAATAGATGCTTGACTGATCCACCGCATTCGCGAGCAAGCC
>NZ_JASCPO010000348.1:0-4330 GCF_029960145.1 Pseudomonas sp. PS01299
GAGCAAGCCCGCTCCCACCTTGGAATGCATTCCAAATGTGGGAGCGGGCTTGCTCGCGAAGCTTTTTCTGGCGGCTCATTCTTCCGAGCTGTGCACCACCACCAGCAACTGCGCCTGCACCTCGCCCACCGATCTGATCCGGTGCGGCTTCTGCGCATTGAAGTGCAGCGCATCGCCACGCTCAAGCAGCACCCGTTCATTCATGAAATCCACTTCCACCTGCCCTTCGTGGACGAACAGAAACTCTTCGCCCAAATGCTCCTTGAAGGTCTTGTCGGTGAACTCGCTCGGCGGGTAGATGATGAACGGCAGCAGGTTGCGCTCGCTGACCTGATGCGCCAGCACCGCATACCCCGGGCTCTGATCGTTGGCCGCCAGTGACTGGCGTTCGTGGCTGCGTACCAGGCTATAGCTGTCGAGGCTGACGTTGTCTTCGGAGAACAATTCCTCGACCTTCACGTTCAGTGCCTTCGCCAGTTTCAGCGCGGCCGCAATCGACGGGGTGTTCAGCCCGCGCTCGACCTTCGACAGATAACTCTTGGTCATGCCGGATTTTTCCGCCAGCGCCTCAAGTGTCACGCCAAGTTTTTTTCTCAACAATTTCAAACGGATAGACATGCGCAGCAGTTATTCCATCAAGGAAACGACGATTGACGCTTGCTCATGACACTTTGTGTCATATAGGCTCTTTAGTGTCATTTGCAATCACCCAAAGGACACCGACATGGCCAAGACATTAGCACTACCCAAAGCGCAACTGGTCAAGCAAGCGCTGACCCAGATGCAAAACACCCTGGCGGATAATACGTGGACTGACCGGCAAAAGCTGGCGCTGACCTGCCGGATCCTGTTCGAGAGCGGTCACGACTCCGGTCTGGCCGGACAAATCACCGCTCGCGGCCCACAACCGGGGACCTATTACACTCAACAACTGGGCCTGGGTTTCGATGAAATCACCGCGAGCAATCTGCTGCTGGTCAACGAAGATCTGGAAGTGCTCGAAGGCCACGGCATGGCCAACCCGGCCAACCGTTTCCACAGCTGGGTCTATCGCGCCCGGCCGGACGTGAACTGCATCATCCACACGCACCCGACGCACATTGCCGCGCTGTCGATGCTGGAGGTGCCGCTGCAGATTTCCCACATGGATCTGTGCCCGCTGTACGACGACTGCGCGTTTCTCGAAGGCTGGCCGGGCGTGCCGGTGGGTAACGAAGAGGGCGAACTGATTGCCGGTGCACTGGGCGACAAGCGCGCGATTCTACTGTCGCACCACGGCCAACTGTCGACCGGCAGCACGATCGAAGAAGCCTGTGTCATCGCCCAACTGATCGAGCGCGCCGCCAAACTGCAACTGCTGGCAATGGCCGCCGGGACGATCAAACCGATCATTCCGGCGCTGGGGCGCGAGGCCCATGACTGGGTGTCGAAACCCAAGCGCCACGCCGCCGCTTTCAACTACTACGCCCGGCAGAACCTGCGCCAACACGCCGATTGCCTGAACTGATTTCAGCCTTTCCCGGAGACTCATCATGTCCAACATTCACGGCATCATCGGCTACACCATCACCCCGTTCGGCACCCACGGCGAAGGCCTCGATCTGCCGGCCCTCGGCCAATCGATCGATCGTCTGATCGACAGCGGCGTCCATGCCATCGCCCCGCTCGGCAGCACCGGCGAAGGCGCTTACCTCAGCGACGCCGAGTGGGATCAGGTCGCCGAATTCAGCATCAAACACGTGGGCAAACGGGTGCCGACCATCGTCAGCGTCTCCGATCTGACCACCGCCAAAGCCGTGCGCCGCGCACGCTTCGCTGAAGCCCACGGCGCTGACGTGGTGATGGTGCTGCCAGCGTCGTACTGGAAGCTGACTGAAGCGGAAATCCTCGCGCACTACCGCGCCATCGGCGACAGCGTCGGTGTGCCGATCATGCTCTACAACAACCCGGCCACCAGCGGCACCGACATGTCGGTGGAGCTGATTCTGCGCATCGTCAATGGCGTGGAAAACGTGACCATGGTCAAGGAGAGCACCGGCGACATTCAGCGCATGCACAAGCTGCAATTACTCGGTGAAGGTCAGGTGCCGTTCTACAACGGCTGCAATCCGCTGGCACTGGAAGCGTTTGCCGCCGGCGCCAGAGGCTGGTGCACCGCCGCGCCAAACCTGATACCGCAGCTGAATCTGGATCTGTATGCGGCGTCGCTGGCCGGTGATCTGGTTCGGGCACGTGAGTTGTTCTACCGCCAGTTGCCGCTGCTGGACTTCATTCTCAAAGGCGGTTTGCCAGCGACGATCAAGGCCGGACTGCGCGAGACGGGGCTGGAGGTTGGTGATCCGCGCTTGCCAGTGTTCCCGTTGAGTGACACCGGCAGACATCACCTCAAAGCGCTGCTCGACGTTTTGCGCTGATGAAAAAAATCCCGCCCGGAACACTCCGGGCGGGATTTTTCCTGCCTGTCGGTCAAAGACTGGCGGCGTGCTTCATCGCTTCGCGGTGGAAGGGCTGATCCTTCAGGACCTGCGCAATGAACGTGTCAGTGATCAAGCGCACATGTTCGAACTGCCCGCCCGAGGCGTTAAAGGCGCCCCGCCAGGATTCAGTGTGATTGTGCACGGCATAGACACCCAGTATCTCCTTGCCATGGCTGAGACTGAACACCACTGTGCTGTCGAAGCTCACCGGTACCGGCACCAGGAACAGCGTGAAGGCACTCAGGAACAACTGAGGCTGAAGCGCGCCGACATCGCTGTTGGCGACTACCAGAACGTTGTAGCCATCCTCGCTTCGACCGGCGCGAACTTCGTCGAAAGTGCCGCGCCGACGCAGTTCGTCTCGCAACATCCAGCTCGGCAGACCGAGCACATTGACGTTGATCGCCGGCAGTTGCTGGCTGTAGTCGACGTCGGGGGCCTTGAGGCTGTGGGTCGCCTGACAACCACCCAGCAACATGAGCAATCCCAGAAACAGAAGCTTGAGGCGCATTAGAGTTTTCCTGACAACATGGCTTTATAGACAGAGGCGCTGGGGCCGTTTTCTTCGCGAATGAACGGCGTGGCGGTGTCCAGATTCGGCATGTCCAGACGCTGCAATCCTGGTACTTGCGGGTATTTGGCACGAACCAGCGCCGCATCACGTTCAAGATGATCGCTGTGCAGGAACAGGCATGACAGCTGAAGACCGATCAGGCACCCGGCGCGAAAATCGCCGATGTAATAAGCCTTGCCCGCCTCGAGTTGCATGCCGATGGTGAAGTCTTCACGGCTCCACGTCACCGACTGCCCATGATCGAAACGCACGTTGTAGATCTCGTAACGACCGGGTTTGAGCGGCATCACAAACAACGTGCCGATGCCGTGATCGGTCTCGCGTACATCTCGCTCGGTTCGGGCGTAAAACTCGTTGTGCAGGCGTGCAGTGGCGAAATCATCGCTTCCACGCTTACGGATCATCAGCATTTGTTCCTTGGCTGAAAACCTCGTCTTGGGCCAGATGCCGACCACACCTACCACATAAGCCACGCCGGAATCGGCGGTTGGCTTGAGTTCATCGTCAATGTGGGTGGGTGACATGCTGTAGCAACCGCTCAGGCCGAGCAGCGCCGTCAGAACAGCGAAAAAGCGAATCATCAAAGGAAAAACTCTCGCGTAAACATTGAAAAACACACGAAAGAGTATTGAACGCCGCCCCTTCCATGGATTGGTCGCGAAGGATAAGCGATGTAGTGGCACATAGCCAGAATTCAGTCGCCATTGTTTTGGCGACTGAGTCGTGGAGTTATTTCAAAGCACCGGCAACGTCTTGTCCTTGATCACTTTGCTCGGCCCGTTGGCCTTGACGCTGGCGATGCCTTTGGCGCACGCGGCGTCCGTGGAGTACGACTCGCTGCTGCCGATGATCTGATGGTTGGCGGCCTTGAGGTTGAAGTATGGGTGGCCATCCTTCGTCGATTTCTTCTCGTAGCGTTCATCCAGCGGGCTATTGGTCTGCACCGAAGCAATGCCGCTGTCGGCAGCCGCGCGGGTGGTGTAGAGCTCGCTGGTGAGAATGGTTTCAGCGTTGGCGGCCTTCAGCACAAACCTGAACTGGCCGTTGCTGCTTTTGCTCACTTCGTACCATCCGGACATGCTCGTTTCTCCTTGGCGTTTGAGAGGTTTCGCGCCAGTGAGTTAAGACCAGCCCAAGATTTCTGTCGCCTGTAATGGCCTCTTCGCGAGCAAGCTCGCTCCCACAGGGTTCGTCAGCGACCACAAAATTTGTGAGCACCAGAGAAACCTGTGGGAGCGGGCTTGCTCGCGAAGGGGGCGACTCGCAAACAGCTATTTCA
>NZ_JASCPO010000349.1:0-4276 GCF_029960145.1 Pseudomonas sp. PS01299
GCCGAAGGCTGCGATCTTTTTATCTTGCTTATAAAAATCAAAGTCAAAAGATCGCAGCCTTCGGCAGCTCCTACAGGGGAGTGGAATACCTCAGGGAAATAGCCAGGAAGGCGAAGAATATGAAATCGATTCTGTGTTTGTTGATCGCTGCCGCTGTCGGCGCTGCGTTGCAGGTCAGCGGTGTCCCTCATGGCTTGTTGCTGGGGGCGATTCTTGTCACCGCATTGGTCGCCACCAAGTTCGGGTTTGCCCCCGCGACGCCTTATGGTTTGGGCTACATCCAGGTCACGCTGGGCATCGCCACCGGGCTGATGTTCGAGGCGTGGGACAGTGTGACGGCGTCGGCGATGTTGCCAAGCCTCGGCGTTCTGCTGATATGCCTGACCGTGCAGATTGCCCTCGCCGGATGGTGGCTGACCCGCGGCGCTGGCTGGAATCGCACCGATGCGCTGTTGGCGGTGTACCCCGGTGCATTGGCGGCGGTGTTCGATTTGCTGGAGTCGGAAAAGGCTTCGAGCAAAGTCATCATCGTGCACTTGATGCGCTTGTTGCTGATCACGCTGCTGGTGAGCTTTTTGATTCCCGGGCAGGCCTCGGTGGCGGTGGTTGAAAGCGCTCCGTTGAGCACGGGCATGGCGTTGACCGTGCTGGCGCTGATCGGCTTGAGCATCGTCATCGGGCGACTGCTGTTGGTGATCGGCGTGCCGGCGCCGTTCATGTTGACGGCGATTCTGCTGACGGCGGTGTTTGTGAAATCGGGATGGCTGCACGGCTTTCACATGCCGGACTGGAGCCTGAATCTGGCGGCGCTGATTCTTGGCGTGCGGATTGGCTCGCGCTTTCAGGGACTCGGTCTTGCGGAATTGGGGCGGCACGGGCGGACGGCGCTGGTGTCGGTCGGCTTGATGATCGTGGTGGCGGCGGCATTTGCCGAAGTGGCGGCGCGCTGGCTGGGCAGTGATCCGCTGTCGCTGTGGCTGGCGTACATGCCGGGGGCGATCGAGACGATTGCGATTGTCGCCTTCGCCGGTGGTCTGAATGTGGTGTTCATCCTGACTCACCACCTGGCGCGGATGGTCTTGCTGCACTTTGCGCCGGCGTTGTTGGTGCAGGTGCGGCGGGCGCGGGAGGAAGTCTGAAGCACATCCCCCTGTGGCGAGGGAGCTTGCTCCCGCTGGGCTGCGCAGCGGCCCCAAACCCCGATGCCGCGGTGTTTCAGGTGTACCAAAATCGCAGGTTTTGCGACGACTGCGTCGCCGAGCGGGAGCAAGCTCCCTCGCCACAAAGGTTCAGTGATCTTTACAAAGTGTGGGCGGCGAACCCTTGCTCACCCGGAGCAATATCATCCTTGAGCGTCAACGCCGGGATCTCATAATCCCCGGCATTCTGCTGCCGATACGCTATCGGCCGCGTGCTCCACAATTCATCCAGCCGCGTGCCCAGTGCCTCGCAGGTCTCGGCAAACCGCGCTTGATCCATGCGACTGGCGCGGTACACCAGGAAGGGCGGCACCACGTCGAAACCGGGGTAGAACAGCACGCCGTGCTGAATCGGAAACAGCAAATCATCAATCGGCCCGTTGATCCCGCGTGGGCTGTAGTGCGAATCCCAGCCTCCGGTGGTGACCAGCAGCATCGCACGTTTGCCTTTCATCTTGCCTTCGCCGTAGCGCTCGCCCCAGCGCGCATCGGAGTGTTCGCCGACACCGTAGGCAAACCCGTAGGCATACACGCGCTCGACCCAGCCTTTGAGAATCGCCGGCATGGTGAACCACCACAGCGGGAATTGCAGGATCAGCGCGTCGGCCCACAACAGTTTTTCCTGCTCGCGGGCGATGTCGGCGGACTGCCGGCCCTGTTGGTAAGCCAGTTTCGAATCAATCGAGGCATGGAATGGCCGGCTTTCATCGCGACCGGGGGCATCATCGGCGTCGATCGTGGTTTTCCAGTTCATCGCATACAGGTCGGAGACCTGCACGGTGTGGCCGGCGGCTTGCAGGCGCTGGACGGTGAAGTCCCTGAGCGAGCCGTTGAGCGAAGTGGCTTCGGGGTGGGCGTAGACCAGTAGCACATTCATGTGGCAACTCCTTGGTTGAATGCAGGCAGGATCAATCCTTGATCGGTATATTGGAAATGAATGTCTGATATGTCAGGTATAGCCATGAATAATTTACGACGTCTGGATATCAACTTGCTGTTGACCCTAGACGTGTTGTTGGCAGAACACAATGTAACCCGCGCCGCAGAGCGGTTGAGTCTGTCGCAGCCGTCGGTGAGCGTGCATCTGGCCAAGCTGCGCGAAATCTTCGGCGATCCGCTGTTGCTGCCCGGGCCACGGGGCATGCGGCCGACGGCGCGGGCCGATGAATTGCGCGAGCCGTTGCGCGAGGCGCTGGAAGCACTGGAGCGCGCGGTGGCGCCGGCCAGCGCGTTCGATCCGGCGCAGGCCAGGCATGTCTGGAAAGTCGCGGCGACGGATTACGGCGAATCGACAGTGGTGCTGCCAGCGCTCAGCGGTTTGCGCCTTCAGGCTCCGGGCACGCGGTTGGCAGTGCTCGATCTGATGCCGGCGCAGTTGGCCAGGCAAGCGGAGCAGGGCGTGTTTGACCTGGCGCTGCACATCACCGAAGAGGCGCCGCTGGATCTGCATCAACGGGTGCTGTTCACCGAGCATTACGTGTTGGCCGGGCGTGTCGGGCATCCGGGGTTGAAGCGTAAGCCGACTCGCGAACAGTTCTGTGCGCTGGAACACGTGATGGTGTCGCGCGAGGGCGGGGGCTTTTTCGGGGTGACCGACAAGGCGCTGGCCGAGGTCGGCCTGGCGCGCAAAGTGGTGCTGTCGGTGCCGCATTTTCTGATGGTGATGTCGGTGCTGGCGAGTACCGATCTGGTGGCGATGCTGCCGTCACGCTTGGTTCGCGACAACCCGGCGTTGCAGGTAGTCGATGCGCCGTTGCCGGTGCCGGGCTACGAAATGGCGATGTTCTGGGGCGAGCGCGCGCATCGCGATCCGGCACACAAATGGTTGCGTGAGCATCTGGCGGCGTCGGTGTGACGTATCAGGCGTGGCCCAGGGCAATCGCAAAAGACACCACGATCATGCACGCAAACGCAAAATTGAGATTCATCAGCTGTTCATCCTGAGCCGTTTTAAAGTGAGGCCATTCTGAACAGGCTGAATGCAAAGAAAAAATTCGGCATGTTGATTCCAATGATCGAAACAATTGATACCGGCCGGTTTGTGTTTGCCCAAAGCTTTCGCTAGTCTCGGCAAAACCTGCAACTACAAGCATAAACAGGCAAAACCATGCACGATCATTCGGTCACCGAACTGCCATCCCTGCGTCGGCAGAAAATCCTTCTGATCCTCGAACGCGACGGCAAGGTCATGGCCTCCGAGTTGAGCCAGCACTTCGCTGTGTCTGAAGACACCATCCGCCGCGACTTGGCCGAACTGGACCACGCCGGACTGGTGCAGCGCGTGCATGGCGGGGCGTTGCCGAGGCCCAAGGACAGCGGCAAGGATTACTTCACCCGGCTGGAAGAGACCGATGAGGTAAAAGTGCGGCTGGCGCAGTTGGCGGCGCAAAAGGTCGAGGACGGGCAGATTGTGCTGTTCGATTCCGGTTCGACCGCGTTGCAGGTGGCGCGCTCGTTGCGCGCGGATATCCAGATCACTGCGGTGACCGCCGCGCCGATGACAGCGATTGCCTTGTCGGAATACAAGGGGGTGAAAGTGATTCTGGCCGGGGGACAACTGAACCCGCGCACGATGTCGGCCAGTGGGCACGAGGCGGTGCGCATGCTGGCCGGGATCAAGGCGGATCTGGCGTTTACCGGGGTCTGTGCGATTCATCCGGAGGTGGGCATCACCTCGCTGCATTTCGATGAAGTGCCGGTGAAACAGGCGCTGCTCGACAGCGCAGCGCGGGTGATTGCGGTGACCACGGCGGACAAGCTCGGCGCGGTGGAGCCGTTTGTGGTGGCGTCGTGCACGCGCCTGCATACGCTGATAACCGAGCGGCATGTGGCGTCGGGCAGTGTCGAGGATTATCGGCGATTGGGGATTGTGGTGGAGCAGTTGCCTGATTGAGATTTGTAGTGAGGCTGCTGGCGCCTTCGCGAGCAAGCCCGCTCCCACATTTGGAATGCATTTCAATGGGGGGGGGGCAGTTGCCGGACTGAGATTTGTATAGTGAGGCGGCTGGAGCCTTCGCGAGCAAGCCCGCTCCCACAATTGGAAGGCAGTTCAATGGGGGGGGGCAGTTGCCGGCCGG
>NZ_JASCPO010000034.1:0-40199 GCF_029960145.1 Pseudomonas sp. PS01299
GGCTTGCTCCCGAAGGCGGTGTCTCAATCAACTAATGTGTCGATTGGTACACCGCCTTCGGGAGCAAGCCCCCTCCCACAGTTTTTACCGCGTTTGCGGTCAGGCTGGTTTGGCTTCGGCTAGTGCCTCCTGCGCCAGTTCCTTTTCCGCCTCTTTGAGGTCGTCTTCACTGATCATCTCGGCAATCACCCGCAGACGCTCGACCACGCGCGCGTTGACGCTGCCCTCGGGGAACTGACCGTCAGCATCCGGCTCACCGGCCGGCTCGCCGACCAACAAGCTCAGCGCTTCGTCAGCCTGACGCACCGCGTACACGTGGAACTGCCCGGCGCGCACCGCCGCCAGCACCTTCTCGTCGAGCATCAGCGTGGCGACGTTGGCCTGCGGAATGATCGCGCCCTGCTCGCCCGTCAGCCCGCGTGCTTCGCACAGACGGAAGAAACCTTCGATCTTCTCGTTGACCCCGCCGACTGCCTGCACTTCGCCGAACTGGTTGATCGAACCGGTGATCGCAAAGCACTGCTTGAGCGGGGTTTTCGACAGCGCCGAAATCAGCGTGCAAGCCTCGCCCAGCGATGCGCTGTCGCCATCAACGTAACCGTAGGATTGCTCCAGCGCGATGCTCGCGGAAATCGCCAGCGGAAATTCCTGGGCGTAACGACTGCCCAGATACCCGGTGAGGATCATCACGCCCTTGGAGTGGATCGGCTGACCGAGGTTGACCTCGCGCTCGATGTCGACGATACCGCTGCCGCCCGGGTACACCGTGGCGGAAATCCGCGCCGGCACACCGAACGCCGAATCACCCACTTCGAGCACAGTCAGCCCGTTGCACTTGCCGACCGCGGCGCCGTCGGTGTCGATCAGGATGATCCCGGCGAGCATGTCGTCGAGAATCCGCGCCGAGACCCGACCGGTGCGAGTGGCCTTGGCTTTCAGCGCACGCTCGATGTGCCCGGCATCGGTCATTTCATCACCGGCCAGATGACGAATGAAATCCGCTTCACTGACCAGTTGGAACAGATCGCCGATCCGCGCCGACAAACGCCCCTGATGCTCGGCCAGCCGTGCGCTGTAGGTCGCCAGACGCGCCACCGCATCGGCGGTCAGCGGCGCCATGCCTTCCTCCGAAGTACGGGTTTTCAGCAACTGGGCGAACTGCTCCAGGCTTTCGTCGACCATCGGGATGTCTTCGTCGAAGTCGACCAGCACGCGGAACATCTCCTGGAAGTCCGGATCCAGGTCCTGCAGCGTGTAATACAACTGCCGCGCGCCGATGATGATGACTTTGACCTGCAACGGAATGTGTTGCGGGTTGAGGGTCACCGTGGCGAAACGGCCCATCTCGCCCAGCGGCGATTCCATTTTCAGCTTGCGCGATTGCAGGGCGCGTTTCAGCGCGTCCCACACGAACGGCTCGCTGAGCATTTTTTCCGCTTCAAGAATCAAAAAACCGCCATTGGCCCGATGCAAAGCACCTGGACGCAACTGCCGGTAAGTGGTGTAAAGCGCGCCCTGATCGGTGGTGTACTCGATGCGCCCGAACAGGTTTTCGTAAGTCGGGTGCGGCTCGAACACTACCGGCGCCCCGCCGCTGGCCGGATGACCGACCACCAGGCTCGGCGCGTATTGCTCTTCCAGCAGCTTGCGCGCCACGGCGTCGGTCTTGCTGTCGTCGACCAGTTGCTCGACCACGGTTTTCAGCAGATACACCTGCATCGCTTGCAGGTAGCCGCAGACCGCGGCGTTCTCCGCGTACTTCTCGGACAACGGCGAGAGCAACGGCTGCAAGGCCAGGGTGATGGTTTCTTCGTTGAGCTGACGCAACTGATTGTTCGACTCGCGCTTCCACTGCGGCAGGCTGGCGAGTTCTTCGTTCAGACGCTCTTCGAGGCCGGAGATGTCTTCGTGAAACCGTTCGCGCTCGGCTTCCGGCAATTGGGCGAATTCCGCTTCATCCAGCGCCTTGCCTTCAAGCATCGGCGTGAAGGCGATATTGCTGCTGTCGCGGTACAGGGCGACGTCCTTCTCCAGCGCCAGCCGTTCGATGATATCGAGGGCCTTGTCGTAGCGCTGGTTGAAGGCGCGGTCGATGGCGCTTTTCTTCTGCTGGTAGGACGGGTGTTCGAACACTGCCGGAAAGGTTGCCAGCAGGTTATCGATCAGGCCGTTGATGTCACCGATGAACGAAGCCGCCGTGCCAGAAGGCAATTCCAGCGCGCGGGGCTCGCGCGGCTCATCGAAATTATTGACGTAGACCCAGTCCGCCGGGGTCTGCAGGCGCTTGCCTTCGGCCTTCAGGTAGCGCTTGACGAACGAGAAGCGGCCAGTGCCGGGCTCGCCCATGACAAAGACGTTGTAACCGGGGCGTGGCATCGCCACACCGAACTGCAAGGCTTCGACCGCACGTTCCTGGCCGAGCACACCGCGAAAGGGCTCCAGATCATTGGTGGTAGTGAAGCTGAACTGTTCAGCGGAAAACGGACGAGTCAGCGCTTCGGGCGCTATACGCAGGCTGGCAGCAACAGGATCAGGCATCGGGCTTCCTTAACAATCAGGCGGGGCGGATAGCGGCATTCTGGCGCTGCCCGTGCCCCACTGGCAAGGCGCGCCACACGACAAAGCATAGACAAGCGCCCTGCTCCGCAGCCGGCCCCGTGAAACCGGGGACATCAACGAATAATCAGCAAAAAATCACGGAACCACAGGAACGTGCCTAAACTCCAAACTGCGCGGCTGGAACAATAACCGGCCCACTGGCTTCAAAAGAGTCTGTCTAGACAGCGCTTGGGGGGCCAGAACCCTGTCCATTGGTATGCACACAAAGAGAACAAAGCTATGAAACGGATTCTTCTCGGTACTCTCTTCACCGCTGTTTCCATCAACGCCATGGCGCAAGCCCCGGGTGGCCCGGATTGCGGTTGGGGCAACATGCTGTTCGAAGGTCAGCGTGGCACCCCGGCACATTTCCTGGCATCCACCACTAACGGCACCTCCGGTAACGCTACGTTCGGTATGACTTCCGGCACCAACGGTTGCTCGACCAACGCGTCGCTGACCTACGGCGGTAAATCCTGGTTCGCCATGAATGGCATGATGAACGAGCTGTCCGAAGACATGGCCAAGGGCAACGGCGAAGCGCTGACGACCTACGCCGTGGTACTGGGCGTGGCGCCGGAAGACCGTGCGCACTTCGCTGCTGTCACTCACGAGCACTTCCAGCAGATCTTCAGCAAAGCTGACGTGACCGCAGAAGACGTGCATACCAACACCCTGGCCGTGCTGAAGTCGGACCCACGTCTGGCCAAGTACGCAACTCAGGCTTAAGCTCGACCCCACCCGCTTCTTTCGGGAAGCGGGTTTTGTTTTGAGTGCAATCACTCGAATGTGACGCTGAACCTGTGGTGAGGGGATTTATCCCCGATCGGCTGCGGAGCAGTCGTGAAACCATTCAATTCGGTGTATCTGATACACCGAGTTTTGCAGGTATGAGGGCCGCTTCGCAGCCCATCGGGGATAAATCCCCTCGCCACAGGGGAGTGATCGCAGCCCGATCCGGGTTTTATTTTCTTTCGACTTAAGTTGCCACTTATGCTCAAACGCCTTGCCTGGCTGGCGCTCTGTGTCTGCGCCCCACTGTCCGCCGCGCCTCACATCGACCC
Source organism: Pseudomonas sp. PS01299 (assembly GCF_029960145.1). NCBI lineage: Bacteria > Pseudomonadati > Pseudomonadota > Gammaproteobacteria > Pseudomonadales > Pseudomonadaceae > Pseudomonas > Pseudomonas sp. PS01299. The sequence continues at coordinate 3,663 of NZ_JASCPO010000034.1, forward strand.
TCAACGTTTGCAGCAACTGGCCAACGACCGCTTCTGGATTTCCCTCGGTCATTACGAAACCGCCAAACTCGGTGGCTGGCGCAGCTATGTCAGCGACAGGAAATTCTTTCTCGCGCCCGATGGCAACGAACACCCCGACCATGAACTGGCCGCCACCGTGCAGGCGCTGTACGCCCCGGCCAGTCTCGGCGAACAGCATGCACAGTGTATCTACCCGGCGCGTACGCGCTGGCTGAAATCCCAGCTCAATCTCAGCGATCTGCCCGCCCCCGATTGCGCCGAATTCAAGAAGTGGTTCAAGGACGTCTCGCCGCACAGTGCGGTGATGATCTTCCCGGCGGCCTACCTCAACAGCCCGTCGTCGATGTTCGGCCACACCCTGCTGCGCATCGACCAGGCTGACGTGCAAAGCGACAAGACTTCGCTGCTGAGTTACGCGATCAACTTCGGCGCCTACATCGAAGGCTCGGACAACAGCATCCTTTACGCCTGGAAGGGCTTGATGGGTGGCTACCCGGGGCTGTTCGCACTGGTGCCGTACCAAGAAAAACTCTCCGAGTACCGCAGCCTGGAAAACCGCGATCTGTGGGAATACCGGCTGAACCTGACCCAAGCAGAAACCGCGCGCATGGTCGAGCATGTGTGGGAGCTGAAGCAGATCCAGTTCGACTATTTCTTCTTCGACGAAAACTGCTCCTATCGCCTGCTCGAACTGCTGCAAGTGGCACGTCCGAGCCTGCGCCTGACCGAGCAATTCCCGCTGACCGCCATCCCTACCGATACGGTCAAAGCGGTGAAAGAAGCCGGGCTGGTGGAAAGCATCGAATATCGCCCGTCCCGCGAGCGTGAACTGCTCAGCCGCGCCGAGCCGTTGAACAAGGAAGAACAGCAATGGGTGCTGAAGGTCAGCGCCGATCAACGGGTGTTGCAGGAGCCGACCTTCAAGGCCCTGCCCCGGGATCGTCAGGCGCTGATCATCGATGCCGCCTATCGTCTGGAGCGTTACCGCGCCAACGGGCAGGAACGTGATGCGCAACGTGCACAGCGCAGCTTCGAACTGCTGCGGGCAATCAACAAGAACCCGGCGCCGGAGCTGCAGATCCCGCAACCGGGCCTGCCCGAAGACGGCCATGAATCGCGCACCTGGCAGGCCGGCATCGGCACCCGCGGTGATCGGGCATTCGGTGAGTACGGTTTGCGCATGGCTTATCACGATCTCAATGACAACGCCGAAAGCTTCCCCCTTGGCGCGCAGATCGAAATCCTGCAGATGAAGCTGCGTCAATACGAAGGCAACCAGTGGCAGTTCCAGCAACTGGACCTGGCGACCATCCGCTCGCTGACCCCGCGCAATGAACTGCTGCAGCCTCTGTCGTGGCAAGTCACCGGTGGCCTTGAGCGGGTGCCGGGCAAGCATGATGACGAGACGCTGGTCAGCCACGTCAACGGTGGTGGTGGCGGTACCTGGGCGTTAGGTGATGACGTATTGGGTTTTGCCCTCGGCACCGTGCGCGTTGAACACAACAATGACTTCGCCGAGTTCGTCTCCCCGGCCGGCGGTTTCAATACCGGCGTGTTGTGGAAAAACCCGTTGGGCAATCTCAGCCTGGAAGCCAAGGGCGATTACTTCTTCAATGGTGAAGTGCGCCGCAGCCTGAGCCTGAACCAGCAGTGGGAATTGTCGCGCAACCTCGGTTTGCGCCTGAGTGCGCAGCGTGAGTTCAGTCATGTGGCGACACCGGAAACCGAAGTGATGCTTGAGGTGAAGTGGTACCACTACTGATCTGAAGCCCAATCCATAACCCCTGTGGGAGCGGGCTTGCTCGCGAAGGCGTCGTGTCAGGCGATTCAAATCTCGACTGACCCAGCGCTTTCGCGAGCAAGCCCGCTCCCACAGGGTTCTCCGGTATTCAACGAATTACTTACATGTCTTTCACCAACGCCCGACGAATCCGCTTCTAGACTTTCCCTATCAGCCGAGAATCGGCGCGGGAGAGTGCGATGTGGCGGTGTGTGAGGTTGTTGGGTGTTTTGCTGTTGCTCGGGGGTTGCCAGACCACCCACGAAGACTTGATCGCCAAAGGTTATCCACCGGCCTTCGCCGACGGTTTTGACGATGGCTGCGTCAGTGGCCGGCAAGCCGCCGGCTCGATCAGTGGCGAGTTTCGCAAGAACGTGCCGCGCTATCTCAAGGACAAGCAATACGCCGAAGGCTGGACCGACGGCTTCCGCCAGTGCCAGGCAATGCTGGAAAACAAGGATCGCGAAGAGTATCGCAACGAGCACTGGGACGAACGCGAGCGCGCCTGGCAGCAGCAGAAAGATCAGGACGCCGGGCGGGCTTATCGCTCGCAATAGGTCGTTTCCAGACATCCAGTGAAACCAAATGCCGGCGACCATGGCCCAAACTCTTTGCAGAGGAGGACAGCATGAGTCGCGCTTTCGTCAACGAAGACAACGCCGCCGCGCAAGCCGATCAGCCCGTCGAACGGCAGGTCAGTGCGCAGCCCAATTACGTCACCCCGCAGGGATTGGTGCAGTTGCAGGCCAAGGTCGCCGGACTGCAAGCCTTGCACGCCGAACAATCGGCCAAGGGCGAACAGGCCGACAAGCAACGGCTGGCTGATCTGCAACGGGATCTGCGCTACTTCAACCAACGCCTCGCCAGCGCACAGGTCGCTGCCCCCGCGATCTCTACCGACAAGGTGCAGATTGGCAGTTGGGTGACCTACGCCGACGAACACGACACCGAAAGTCGGGTGCAACTGGTCGGCGAAGATCAGGCCGACGCCAGCCAGGGCCTGATCAACTGGGCTTCGCCGCTGGGCCGGGCGCTGCTCGGCGCCCGGCTCAATGACGAAGTGCTGTGGCAGCGCCCCGCTGGCGATCAGCTGATTGAAGTGATTCGCATCGAACCGGCTTAAACCACACCCTGCGCGAGCATCGCATCGGCGACTTTGACGAAGCCGGCGATGTTCGCGCCTTTGACGTAGTTGATCCGTCCATTCTCTTCGCCGTAATGCACGCAGGCATGGTGGATCGACTGCATGATCGCGTGCAGCTTGCTGTCCACCTCACCCGCCGTCCACAGCAGGCGCATGGCGTTCTGCGACATCTCCAGCCCACTGACCGCGACCCCGCCGGCGTTCGACGCCTTGCCCGGGGCGAACAGAATGCCGGCCTCGATGAAGATATCCACGGCCTCAAGCGTGGTCGGCATGTTCGCGCCCTCGGCGACGCACACGCAGCCATTTCGCAGCAGCGTACGAGCAGATTCGGCGTCGAGTTCGTTCTGCGTGGCGCATGGCAGCGCAATGTCACACGGCAGCGACCAGGGCAACTGACCGGCACGGAATTCCAGACCGAACGCCGTGGCCAATTCGCTGATGCGTCCGCGTTTGACGTTTTTCAGTTCCAGCAACGCCTGCCACTGTTCCTCGCTCAGGCCCGATTCGCAGTACAGCGTGCCTTCGGAGTCGGACAGCGAAATCACCTTGCCGCCCAGGTCCATGACCTTGCGCGCCGCGTACTGCGCGACGTTGCCGGAACCAGAGATCGCCACGCGCTTGCCTTCGACGGTCTGCCCGCGGCGCTTGAGCATCTCCTCGGCGAAGTACACGCAACCGAAACCGGTGGCTTCCGGGCGAATCAGGCTGCCGCCATAGGTCATGCCTTTACCGGTCAACACGCTGGTGAACTGGTTGCTCAGGCGTTTGTACTGGCCAAACAGGAAACCGATCTCCCGCGCACCGACACCGATGTCGCCAGCCGGTACGTCAACGTCCGCGCCGATGTGGCGGTACAGCTCGCTCATGAACGCCTGGCAGAAACGCATGACTTCGGCGTCGCTCTTGCCCTTAGGATCGAAGTCCGAACCGCCCTTGCCGCCACCCATGGGCAATGAGGTCAGGGAGTTCTTGAAGGTCTGTTCGAAGGCGAGAAACTTCAGCACGCCCAGGTTCACCGAAGGATGGAAGCGCAAGCCGCCCTTGTACGGGCCGATCGCGCTGTTCATCTGGATGCGGAAACCGCGATTGACCTGGACCTTGCCCTGATCGTCGACCCACGACACGCGGAACACCACTGCGCGCTCCGGCTCGCAGATGCGCTCCAGAATGCCCGAGGTCAGGTAACGCGGATTGGCTTCGAGAAACGGCCACAGACTGCGCAGGACTTCTTCGACGGCCTGGTGGAATTCGGGTTGATCCGGGTCGCGTTTTTTCAGGCGGGCGAGGAAGGATTCGACGGATTCGATCATGGGAAAAGTCTCGGCAAATTTATTGTCGTTGGAAGCGATTGAGCCGGACTGTAACAAACGATTTGCGCACAGGAACAGCGCAAAATGTCGCAGTTATGAAATTAAATGGTGCACAGGATATAAATAAGGCGGTTTTTTGAGCTGATTCTGCACCTGAATGGGGAGGTCAAATTGAAGTAATGCACCAACAGTTACATCGATATCGCGAGCAGGCTCACTCCTACAGGAGACCGCATTCCAATTGTAGGAGTGAGCCTGCTCGCGATGGCCACGACTCGGAATCACTGAAAAAAACTCAAAAAAAACGGAGCCCGAAGGCTCCGCTTTTTCATGCAACCAACCCGAATCAGGCCAGTTTCTTGTGGCGTACCCGGTGTGGCTGGGCCGCCGCTTCTCCAAGACGCTTTTTGCGGTCGGCTTCGTACTCGGTGTAGTTGCCTTCGAAGAACACCGCTTGCGAGTCGTCTTCGTACGCCAGGATGTGAGTCGCGACGCGGTCCAGGAACCAGCGATCGTGAGAGATCACAATGGCGGCGCCCGGGAAGTCCAGCAGGGCTTCTTCCAGGGAACGCAGGGTTTCAACGTCGAGGTCGTTGGACGGTTCGTCGAGCAGCAGGACGTTGCCGCCCTCCTTCAGGGTCAGCGCCAGGTGCAGACGACCGCGCTCACCACCGGACAGGTCCTTGACGAACTTCTGCTGGTCGCCGCCCTTGAAGTTGAAGCGACCGACATAAGTGCGCGATGGAATCTCGTAGTTGCCGATGCGGATCTGGTCGGAACCGTCGGAGATCTGCTGGAACACGGTCTTGCTGCCGTCGAGGTCTTCGCGGCTCTGGTCAACGCAGGCCAGTTGCACGGTTTCGCCGACTTCGATGGTGCCGGAATCCGGAGTTTCCTTGCCCATCAGCATGCGGAACAGGGTCGACTTACCGGCACCGTTACCACCGATCACGCCAACGATGGCGCCCTTCGGCATGGAGAACGACAGGTTGTCGATCAGGACGCGATCGCCGTAGCCCTTGGTGACGTTCTTGAACTCGATGACCTTGTCGCCCAGACGCGGACCGGCCGGGATGTAGATCTCGTTGGTTTCCGAACGCTTCTGGAATTCCTGCGACTGCATTTCTTCGAAGCGTTGCAGACGAGCCTTGGATTTCGACTGACGGGCTTTCGCGCCTTTGCGCACCCACTCCAGTTCTTCCTTCATGGCTTTTTCGTGAGCCGACTGCTGCTTGGATTCGGCCGCCAGACGATCGGACTTGGCTTCGAGCCAACCCGAGTAGTTGCCCTCGTAAGGAATGCCCGCGCCGCGGTCGAGTTCCAGAATCCAGCCGGCAACGTTGTCGAGGAAGTAACGGTCGTGCGTGATCGCGACCACGGTGCCCGGGAAGTCGTGCAGGAAGTGCTCCAGCCACGCTACCGAATCAGCGTCCAAGTGGTTGGTCGGTTCGTCGAGCAGCAGCATGTCCGGGGCGGACAGCAGCAGACGGCACAGGGCCACACGACGTTTTTCACCACCGGACAGGTGTTCGACCTTGGCGTCCCAGGCCGGCAGACGCAGGGCGTCGGCGGCGACTTCCAGTTGACGCTCCAGGTTATGACCATCGCTGGCCTGCAGGATCGCTTCGAGCTTGGCCTGTTCGGCTGCCAGCTTGTCGAAGTCGGCGTCCGGATCGGCGTAAGCGGCGTAGACCTCGTCCAGACGCGCTTGCGCATCCTTGATCACGCTGACCGCTTCCTCGACCACTTCACGCACGGTCTTGGTCGGATCAAGTTGTGGCTCTTGCGGCAGATAACCGATGTTCAGGTCCGGCATCGGACGGGCTTCGCCCTCGAACTCGGTATCGACGCCGGCCATGATTTTCAGCAACGTGGATTTACCCGAACCGTTGAGGCCGAGCACGCCGATCTTGGCGCCGGGGAAGAACGACAGAGAAATGTTTTTCAGGATTTCCCGCTTCGGCGGAACAACTTTGCCCAGCCGATGCATGGTGAAGACGTATTGAGCCATGGAGAACCTTGGGTCAGTGACAGATGAATGATTGGAGCGCAGGCGATGCCCGGCCAGACCGATGCGCGTCGTTCACTTGATGGTCATCAATGCGTGCGCGCTGAAAAAGTCTGAGTCTAGGAGCTGGAACGCTCCCGCGTAACCGGCAAAGCTACCTTAATGACGGAAGGCAGTCCAGCCGAGCGGGGCTGGCACTTCGCCACAACTCAAGGCATGCTAGCCGCCCTTCGGGCGTCCGGCTTATAGTGCACGTCGCGCCAGTCCAGCCAAACCGCAGGATTTCAGCTTGTCCAACGTTACCCCGCCAGCTTCTGTGAGCGCGTCCAATCCGGGGACCGGCTCGCCCCTGCGCGGAACATTGAAGGGGGCATTGGCGACGCTGGTACTTTTGCTGCTGGCCCTGCTGTTCTGGCAACTGCTCGATCAATTGCGCGAGACCCAGAAAAATCAGCGCCAGTACACCATCGACTACACCGCCGACCTCGCCTCGCAGGTCAGCCTGAACATGTCGCTGAATGCGCAAATCGCCCTCAACCTGCTACCGATCGTCGAACAACCGCAGTCGTCCGACGAACAGCAGGCGCTGCTGCGCAAGCTCCAGCAATCGCTGCCGGACCTGCGCAGCCTGGCCCTGCTCAGCCCGTCCGGGAAAATCCTCAACGACAGCGCCAGCGACAGCCACGACGCCGATTACCTCGCTGAACTGGTGCGCCGCAGCCGCGCCCAGGCGCATTACTTCAGTAACGCCGACGACGGCTCGGTGGTGCATCTGTTGTTGCATCAGGCCAGCGGCAGCACGCGCGGCTACTGGGTATTGCGCCTGACCCCGACCTTCTTCGACTCGCTGACCAAGCTGGGCGAAACCGGCATCCGCCCGTTGTGGCTGGTGGAAAACCGTCTCAACCATCAGATCATCAGCCGCGACGAAGCGCTATCCTCCGCCCGGCCCGGGGTGCTGAGCCCGGACGACATGGCCAACACCGTGCTCACCGTACCGCTGAGCAGCAGCGACTGGCAGTTGCGCGGGCTGTTCGATCGTCAGCGCGTGCTCGAAGAACTGCTGCCGGCGTTCATCGGCAAATGCCTGCTGGGCCTGGCGTTCTCGATGTTGCCGGTGATCGCGCTGCTGAACATGCGTCGCCGCCAGCGCCAGTTGCATGAAGGCCGCCGGCGCTATCAGGACATCTTCGAAGGCACTGGCGTTGCGTTGTGCGTGCTCGACCTGTCCGGCCTCAAGCAGGTGTTCGACAAAGCACAGATCCAGACCAGCGACCAGCTCAAGGCCTGGCTCGACCAACCGGCCCAGCGCCAGCAACTGCTGCAAGAACTGCGCGTCACCGAGGTCAATCAGGTGGCGCTGCAACTGCTCAATGTCAATTCCTGCGAGCACGCCTGGCAGTTGCTGATCGACGGTCATCCGCACAGCCAGTGCGCCATCGGCAACCAGGTGCTCGACGCCGTTCTGCAGCAACAAAAACAGCTGGAACTGGAAATCAAATTGCCGGACATCAACGGGCGCGATCAGCACCTGTGGATGGTCCTGCGCCTGCCTGAGGAGCTGCACGACTATAAAGCGGTGATTCTGAGCATCAACGACATCACCAGCCGCAAGCTGATCGAACTGTCGCTGCTGGAGCGCGAAGGTTTCTGGTCGGACGTGGTGCGCACCGTGCCGGATCATCTGTATGTGCAGGACGTGATCAGCCAGCGGATGATTTTCAGCAACCACCACCTCGGCCAGACCCTCGGTTACAACCGCTCCGAGCTGCACCAGATGGGCGAGTACTTCTGGGAAATCCTCCTGCATCCGGAAGACGCCGACTATTACCACCGCTCGCGGCAGATGCAGCGGCACGCCGGGTACAGCCAGCTGTTGCAGTGCCAATTGCGCTTCCGCCATCGCGACGGCAAATGGCGGCGCTTCGATATTCGTGAGCAGGCGCTGGCCCGTGACAAACATGATCAGGTCACGCGGATCATCGGCGTGGCCAAGGACATCACCGAGCAGATCGAGGCCAGCGAATCGCTGCGCGACAGCGAGCAGCGCTACCGCATGCTCGCCGAAAGCATCAGCGATGTGATTTTCTCCACCGACAGCAAGCTGTCGTTGAACTACGTCAGCCCGTCGGTGCAGGCGGTGCTGGGTTACGACGCCGAGTGGATCTTCCAGAATGGCTGGCAATCGACGATCGCCAACCCGCAGCAGCTATCCGGCATCTACACCTTGATGGATCGGGTCAGCAAAGCGCTCGACAAGCCTGAGCAACTCGCGCAACTGCGAAGCCAGGTACAGACGCAGATGTTCCTGTTCGACTGCCTGCGCGCCGACGGCCGCAAGATCCCGATCGAGCTGCGGCTGGTGCTGGTGTGGGACGAACACGGCGCGTTCGAAGGCGTGCTCGGCGTCGGTCGCGACATCAGCCAGCAGCGCCGCGCCGAGAAAGACTTGCGCATGGCGGCCACGGTATTCGAGCACTCGACCTCGGCGATCCTGATCACCGACCCGGCCGGTTACATCGTGCAGGCCAACGAAGCCTTCAGCCGGGTCAGCGGTTACGCGGTGTCGGAGGTGCTCGATCAGTTGCCGAACATGCTCACCGTCGACGAGCAACAGGACGCGCACCTGCGCTACGTGCTCAAGCAATTGCACCAGCACAGCACCTGGGAAGGCGAAGTCTGGCTCAAGCGCCGTAACGGCGAGCATTACCCGGCGTGGGTCGGCATCACGGCGGTACTCGACGATGAAGGCGATCTGGCCAGTTACGTGTGCTTCTTCAGCGACATCAGCGAGCGCAAGGCCAGCGAACAACGCATCCATCGTCTCGCTTACTACGACGCCCTGACCCACCTGCCGAACCGCACGCTGTTCCAGGATCGTCTGCACACCGCGCTGCAATCGGCCGAACGGCAGAAGTCGTGGGTGGTGCTGATGTTCCTCGACCTCGACCGCTTCAAACCGATCAACGACTCCCTCGGACACGCGGCTGGCGACCGCATGTTGAAAGACATGGCCACGCGGTTGCTGGCCTGCGTCGACGATGACGACACCGTGGCGCGCATGGGCGGTGACGAGTTCACCTTGCTCCTGCAACACCGCTCCAGCCGCGAAATGGCGCTGAACCGAGCGATTCATGTGGCCGAGCAGATTCTCGCCAGCCTGGTGCGTCCATTTGTGCTGGAAGGTCGCGAGTTCTTCGTCACCGCCAGTATCGGCATCGCCCTGAGCCCGCAGGACGGCAACGAACTCAGCCAGTTGATGAAGAACGCCGACACCGCGATGTACCACGCCAAGGAGCGCGGCAAGAACAACTTCCAGTTCTATCAGGCCGACATGAACGCCAGTGCGCTGGAACGTCTGGAGCTGGAAAGCGACCTGCGTCATGCGCTGGAGCAGAACGAATTTGTCCTGTACTACCAGCCGCAATTCAGCGGCGACGGTAAACGCCTGACTGGCGCCGAAGCGCTGCTGCGTTGGCGTCATCCGCGTCGCGGGCTGGTGCCGCCGGGGGATTTCATTCCGGTGCTGGAAGAGCTGGGTCTGGTGGTCGACGTTGGCGACTGGGTAATCAGCGAAGCCTGCCGCCAGCTCAAGACCTGGCACCAGAATCGGGTGCGCGTGCCGAAAGTCTCGGTGAACATCTCGGCGCGGCAGTTCTCCGATGGCCAGCTCGGTACGCGCATCGCCACGATCCTGCGCGAAACCGGGCTGCCACCGGCGTGTCTGGAGCTGGAGCTGACCGAAAGTATCCTGATGCGCGAAGTCAGCGAAGCAATGCAGATTCTGGCCGGGCTGAAAAACCTGGGCCTGAGCATTGCGGTCGACGACTTCGGCACCGGTTATTCGTCGCTGAACTACCTCAAGCAATTCCCGATCGACGTGCTGAAGATCGACCGCACTTTCGTCGACGGCCTGCCGTCAGGCGAACAGGATGCGCAGATCGCTCGCGCAATCATCGCCATGGCCCACAGCCTCAATCTGGCGGTAATCGCCGAGGGCGTGGAAACCCATGAGCAACTGGACTTCCTGCGCGAACATGGCTGCGATGAGGTTCAGGGCTATCTGTTCGGACGGCCAATGCCGGCGAGCCGGTTTGAAGCGCAGTTCAGTAACGACGCCCTCTTCATGTTCGACTGATTTTTTGCGGCACCGCCAATGACGCCTTCGCGAGTAAGCCCGCTCCCACATTTGACCCGGTTTCTTCAGGATATACGCGGTCCACTGTGGGAGCGGGCTTGCTCGCGAAAGGGTCGGTACAGACGCCGGAAAAATCTGCGGTGCAGCCATCCCCAGCAGGCTGGCTGCCACAGGGACTTGCCGTGGATCAGTATTCTCCGGTTGAAACGCGGCCATTGTGGAGCCAGCAAAAGCACCGCACATCTGTCATGAACGCCACTTGTCTGCGACATGATGTCGTTTCATATGCCATCCAAAACCCATTGGGTTAGAATGCCCCCCTTTTCTGCCCCCGATCCTTGAGGACCGCCATGTTCAGCCGTGATTTGACTATTGCCAAGTACGACGCCGATCTCTTTGCCGCCATGGAGCAAGAAGCTCAGCGCCAGGAAGAGCACATTGAGCTGATCGCTTCGGAAAACTACACCAGCCCTGCGGTGATGGAAGCTCAAGGCTCGGTACTGACCAACAAGTACGCTGAAGGCTACCCGGGCAAGCGCTACTACGGTGGTTGCGAGTACGTCGACGTTGTTGAACAACTGGCCATCGACCGCGCCAAAGAGCTGTTCGGCGCCGATTACGCCAACGTTCAGCCGCACGCCGGTTCCCAAGCCAACGCCGCTGTTTACCTGGCCCTGCTGCAAGGTGGTGACACCATCCTGGGCATGAGCCTGGCCCACGGTGGTCACCTGACTCACGGTGCCAGCGTTTCGTCCTCCGGCAAGCTGTACAACGCCGTGCAGTACGGCATCGACGCCAACGGCCTGATCGACTACGACGAAGTCGAGCGTCTGGCGGTTGAGCACAAGCCGAAAATGATCGTGGCCGGTTTCTCTGCCTACTCGCAGATCCTCGACTTCCCACGCTTCCGCGCCATCGCTGACAAAGTCGGTGCCTACCTGTTCGTCGACATGGCTCACGTGGCCGGTCTGGTCGCCGCTGGCGTCTACCCGAACCCGGTGCCATTCGCTGACGTGGTCACCACCACCACGCACAAGACCCTGCGCGGTCCACGTGGCGGTCTGATCCTGGCGCGCGCCAACGCCGAGATCGAGAAGAAGCTGAACTCCGCGGTATTCCCGGGCGCCCAGGGTGGCCCGCTGGAGCACGTGATCGCCGCTAAAGCGATCTGCTTCAAGGAAGCGCTGCAGCCTGAGTTCAAGGCTTACCAGGAACAAGTGGTGAAGAACGCCCAAGCCATGGCCGAAGTGTTCATCGAGCGCGGTTTCGACGTGGTGTCCGGCGGGACCAAGAACCACCTGTTCCTGCTGTCGCTGATCAAGCAGGACATCTCCGGTAAAGACGCCGACGCCGCTCTGGGCAAAGCGTTCATCACCGTGAACAAGAACTCCGTGCCAAACGATCCACGCTCGCCATTCGTCACCTCCGGCCTGCGCTTCGGCACCCCGGCTGTGACCACTCGCGGCTTCAAGGAAGCAGAGTGCAAAGAGCTGGCCGGCTGGATCTGCGACATCCTGGCTGACCTGAACAACGAAGCGGTGATCGACGCCGTTCGTGAGAAAGTCAAAGCCATCTGCAAGAAACTGCCGGTGTACGGCGCGTAATAGCGACGTTAAATCCGCAGCATGAAAAACCGGCCAAGTGATTGGCCGGTTTTTTTGTGCCTACATTTTTTCAAACGCCTGAACCGCTCAAGAATGGGACTCACCGCACAACTGGTCAGACCGGTCATGCCAATTCGTCAATTTTCACTTGCGATCCGCAAAAATCCGCGCCTAGACTGCACCCGCACTGGACATACCGGTAAGACCACAATAATTAAGTTCTGAATCTGATGCGCCCAAAGGCGCACGGCAGCCAGGACACCGACCAGGATTCCTCCCATGCTCAGATGGTGCTCGCGTTCAATCTTCCTCCAAGTGGTTCTCGGACTGGTGCTCGGCATCGTCTGCGGGCTGACCCTTCCCGAATATTCCGCTCAGCTCAAACCGCTGGGTGACGGCTTCATCAAACTGATCAAGATGCTCATCGGCCTGATCGTGTTCTGCGTGGTGGTCAGCGGCATCAGCGGCGCAGGTGATCTGAAGAAGGTCGGGCGCATCGGCCTCAAGTCGGTGATCTACTTTGAAGTGCTGACCACCATCGCGCTGGTGATCGGCCTGGTATTCGCCTTCAGCACCGGCATCGGCAGTGGCGCGAATATCCATCTGGAGCAGTTGTCCGCCGCCGACATGGGCGACATCGCCGAACGCGGCCAGCATATGCACACCACCACGCAGTTCCTGATGGACCTGATTCCGACCTCGGTGCTCGGTGCCTTCGCCGACAACAACATTCTGCAAGTGCTGCTGTTCTCGGTGCTGTTCGGCAGCGCGCTGAATCTGGTGGGCGAAGCGGCTTCCGGGATCTCACGGCTGATCAACGAGCTGAGCCATGTGATCTTCCGGATCATGGGCATGATCGTACGCCTGGCGCCGATCGGCGTGTTCGGCGCCATCGCCTTCACCACCAGCAAGTACGGCCTCGATTCGCTGCAACACCTGGGCAGTCTGGTGGGCTTGTTTTACCTGACCTGCATGGCGTTCGTCAGCGTGATCCTCGGCGTGGTAATGCGCGCCTCGGGCCTGCGTCTGTGGCCCCTGCTCAAGTACCTGCGCGAAGAATTGCTGATCGTCATGGGCACCGCTTCTTCCGACGCCGTGCTGCCACAGATCATGCGCAAACTTGAACACCTGGGGATTGGCAGCTCGACCGTCGGGCTGGTGATTCCCACCGGCTATTCGTTCAACCTCGACGGTTTCTCGATCTACCTGACCCTGGCCATCGTGTTCATCGCCAACGCCACCGGCACGCCACTGGCGATGACCGATCTGCTGACGATTCTGCTGGTGTCGCTGATCACTTCCAAGGGCGCCCACGGCATTCCCGGGTCGGCGCTGGTGATTCTGGCGGCGACGCTGACGGCGATCCCGGCGATTCCGGTCGTGGGTCTGGTGCTGGTACTGGCGGTGGACTGGTTCATGGGCATCGGTCGGGCACTGACCAACCTGATCGGCAACTGCGTCGCCACCGTGGCCATCGCCCGTTGGGAAAAGGACATCGATGTGCAACGCGCCAACAAAGTACTCAGCGGTCAGCAGGGCTACACCTTTCAACCGCGTAAAACCGGAACTCCGGCGCACCAGCAAGAGTTCTGATTTTCAACCCTGTAGGAGCTGCCGCAGGCTGCGATCTTTTGATCTCGTTTGCGGCATCCCCTATGGGCTTACGGAGCTAGACAAGTGATCACCACATCAACCGTCGTCAACTCAGTCGTAGAAAAACTGCGCGCCGCCCTCGCCCGTGGTCAGTGGCGCTCCGGCGACATGCTGCCGGGCCAGCGCGAACTGGCCGAACAACTGGGCATCAGTCGTCCGAGCCTGCGCGAAGCGGTGATCGTCCTGGAAACCCTTGGCCTGGTGCGTTCGATGCCGGGCAAAGGCGTGGTGGTGCTCGACGCCCAGCTCAGTGACAGCCAGAGCCACGACAGCGCGGTGGCCGGCGCCAGCCTCGAAGACGTGCTGCAACTGCGCTACACCCTTGAGCCTTTCATCGTCGGTCTAGTCGCGCAGTCGATCAGCAGCAAGGAGGTCGGCCAGTTGCGCTTGACCCTGATGGACATGCGCGAAGCCCTTGAAGCCGGTGACAGTGAAGCCGGGGTCAGCGCCTACATCGCCTTCCACGAGGAGCTGTTCACCCTGACCTCGAACCCGATCTTCCAGAGCGTGGTGCAGCAAACCAGCAATGCCCTCAAGCAAAGCGCCGAAGTGCTGCGCAATTCGCCTGAGCATCTGGCCGAACGCCTGGAAGAAAACGAAGCGGTGGTGCGCGCAATCCGCAGCAAGAACAGCGCTCAGGCCAGCGCCGAAATGCGTCGGCACATTCTGCGCGAAGGCCAACGCATGGGCGTTGAATTGAACATTCCGGATGACAACCTCAGCCACTGATTGATTCACACTGGAGACCGGCCATGAACAGCCTTGCCACGTCGCCGCACACTCGTCAGATGTCGGCCCCCCTGCCCTTCTCCCGCCTGCAGGCGTCGGCAGACGATCTGTACCCGCGGCTGTTCGACGCGATTCTGGACCGGCAAATCGACCCGGCCAGCCGCTTCACCGAAGACAGCCTCAAGCAGATGTTTGGCGTCAGCCGCGCCGATGTGCGTCGGGTGCTGACGCAGTTGTCCCATGAGCAGGTGATTGTGCTACGCGCCAACCATCGGCCACGGGTCGCCACACCGGATGCCGAGCAGACCCGGCAAACCCTGCACGCCCGGCGCCTGACCGAAGCGACGCTGGTGCGTCTGGCTTGTCAGAATGCCTCAGCGGAGAGTTTGAAACGCTTGCGCACGCTGGTCGAACGCGAACGTCTGGCCGTGGCTCAGGAACGGCGTGCGGCGGCGATTCGTTTGTCCGGCGAGTTTCATCTGCAGTTGGCACAAATGGCGGGGAATGCACCGTTGGCGCATTTTCTTGGCAGCCTGGTGCCGCTGACGTCGCTGGCGATTGCGCGGTGTGATGGATCGACGCCGGGTTGCTGCGCGTGGCAGGAGCATCTGGCGATTGTCGAGGCGGTCGCGTCTGGGGATATGTCCATGGCTGAGCGACTGATGAATCAACACCTGGATCATCTTGAGCAGACCTTGCTGGGTACAGCCCTTGAGCATCGTGTCGCCGGTTAGATCGCCTTCGCGAGCAAGCCCGCTCCCACAGTGAATTGCATTCCTCCTGACAGAATGCGGCCTACTGTGGGAGCGGGCTTGCTCGCGAAGGCGTCAGCCCTGGCGCCGAAGAATCATCAGGCAGAAGTCACTCTGGCAAACCCCGCCCGGATCTTCTCTTCCGGCAAATCATCGGCAATAAACACAATCACACTTTCCCGCGCCTCACCCTCGGCCCACTCGGTGTCCCAGTCGAATCCGTAAAGTTTCAGTACGCCCTGAAACACCAGCCGCCGATCCTCGCCAGCGATGTTCAACACGCCCTTGTAGCGCAACAACTGCTTGCCATGTTCTTCCAGCAGCTCATTCATGAACTCGCTGAGCTGATCGATATCCAGCGGCTGGTCTGTGCGCAGCACCAGGCTGGAGATACGGTCGATGGAAGGCGCCTTGCTCACCGGACGCAGGCTCACCCCGCCATCGAGGTCGGCATTGAGATTGAAGCCACGCACGTCGAGCAGTTCGGCCAGATCGATGTTGCCATGCTCGACCACGCGGATCGGCGCGCGACGATTGATCCGCGTCAGGCGTTCGCCCAGCGCGGTGAACGTGGCCTCATCCACCAGATCGGTCTTGCTCACCAGCAAGCGGTCGGCGAAACCGATCTGCGCCTGAGCAATGGTCTGGGTCAGGTGCTGGTCGGCATGGGCGGCATCCACGAGGGTGATGATGCCGTCGAGCAGATAACGCTCGCGCAGTTCCTCATCGATGAAAAAGGTCTGCGCCACCGGGGCCGGGTCGGCCAGACCGGTGCACTCGATCACCAGCCGGTCGAAGGTGATTTCACCGCTGTCCAGGCGTTCGAGCAGCAGGTACAGGGCCTTGGTCAGGTCGGTGTGGATGGTGCAGCAGACGCAGCCGTTGGCCAGGGTCATGACTTGCACCGGTTCGTCGCCCAGCAATTGGGTATCTATGCCGGCGTCGCTGAATTCGTTCTCGATCACGGCGATCTTCAGGCCGTGCTCGGCTTTCAATAGATGGCGCAGCAAAGTGGTCTTGCCGGCACCGAGGAAACCGCTGAGTACCGTTACGGGTATGGGAGAAGACAAAACAGATCCCCTTCACAAAATGAATGAACAACACAAAAACAACTGTGGGAGCGAGCTTGCTCGCGAAGGGGTCGTGTCAGTCGACATCATTGCTCGATGACACACCGCTTTCGCGAGCAAGCCCGCTCCCACCGGGGGATTACCTCAACCGCAGGCTGTCAGCTCAACAGCACTTCGGCCCACCCTTGCCACCGTAACGCGCTTCCTGACGTTCGCGGAAGAACATCTCGTAGCTCATCACCGGTTTGTCCGGGTGTTTGGTTTGCATATGCTCGACGTAGGTGTCGTAGTCGGGCATGCCGACCATCAGGCGTGCGGCCTGACCGAGGTATTTACCGAGGCGACTCAGGTCATTGAACATGGTGCAATCCTCTGGTTACGCGTCCGGCAGGGCCTGGAATGGCGATTCTTTATCCGTTCGCTCTTTTTTGCCCCAGGCAGCGATGCCGACCTTGAGCGCATAGAACAGGATGCTGAAGACCACGAACAGGAACAGTGCGGTGAGCGTTGCGTTGGTGTAGGCGTTGAAGATCACGTGCTGCATCTGCTCGATACTCTTGGCCGGGGCAATGACTTGGCCGGCGGCCAGGGCATCGCTGTACTTCTTGGCCAGCGACAGGAAGCCGATCGCCGGGTTGGCGTCGAACAGCTTGATGAAGCCTGCGGTGGTGGTGCAGATCAGCAGCCAGGCGGCTGGCAGCAGGGTGACCCAGATGTAGCGCTGACGCTTCATCTTGATCAGGACCACAGTGCCGAGCATCAGCGCGATACCGGCCAGCATCTGGTTGGAGATACCGAACAGTGGCCACAGGGTGTTGATGCCGCCCAGTGGATCGATGACGCCCTGATACAGCAACCAGCCCCACATCGCCACACAACCGGCGGTGGCGATCAGGTTGGCGGTCCACGATTCGGTACGCTTGAGCGCCGGAACGAAGGAGCCGAGCAGGTCCTGCAGCATGAAGCGCCCGGCACGGGTGCCGGCGTCCACAGCGGTCAGGATGAACAGCGCTTCGAACAGGATCGCGAAGTGGTACCAGAACGCCATGGTGTTTTCACCGGGCAGGACACTGTGCAGGATCTGCGCGATACCGACCGCCAGGGTCGGCGCACCGCCGGCACGAGCCAGGATGGTGGTTTCGCCAATGTCATGCGCCACAGCTTGCAGTGCCTCCGGCGTGATCGCGAAGCCCCAACTGCTGACCATCTGCGCCACCGATGCCACGTCACCACCGACCACCGCGGCCGGGCTGTTCATGGCGAAGTACACGCCCGGCTCGATCACCGAAGCGGCAACCATCGCCATGATCGCCACAAACGATTCCATCAGCATGCCGCCGTAACCGATGTAACGCGCGTTGGTTTCGTTATCCAGCAACTTCGGCGTGGTGCCCGAAGAGATCAGTGCGTGGAACCCGGACACCGCACCGCAAGCGATGGTGATGAACAGGAACGGGAACAGACCGCCCTTCCACACCGGGCCGGTGCCGTCGACGAACTGGGTCAGCGCCGGCATTTTCAGCTCGGGCATGGTCACCAGAATGCCGATCGCCAGGGCGATGATGGTGCCGATCTTGAGGAACGTCGACAGGTAGTCGCGTGGCGCGAGGATCAGCCACACCGGCAACACGGCGGCGACGAAGCCATAACCGATCAGCATCCAGGTGATTTGCACGCCGGTGAAGCTGAAGGCCTTGGCCCACACCGGATCAGCGGCAATCTGCCCGCCGAGCCAGATCGAACCGAGCAGCAGCAACACACCGATGACCGAGATCTCGCCGATGCGGCCCGGGCGGATGTAGCGCATGTAGATGCCCATGAACATCGCGATCGGGATGGTCGCCATCACGGTGAAGATGCCCCATGGGCTCTCTGCCAGTGCCTTGACCACGATCAGCGCCAGCACCGCGAGGATGATGATCATGATCAGGAAGCAGCCGAACAGGGCGATGGTGCCGGGGATGCGGCCCATTTCTTCACGCACCATGTCGCCCAGGGAACGGCCGTTGCGCCGGGTCGACATGAACAGGACCATGAAGTCCTGCACCGCGCCCGCCAGCACCACCCCGGCAATCAGCCACAGCGTGCCGGGCAGATAACCCATCTGCGCCGCCAGTACCGGGCCGACCAGCGGGCCTGCGCCGGCAATGGCCGCGAAGTGGTGACCGAACAGAATGTGTTTGTTGGTCGGCACGTAGTCCAGACCGTCGTTGTTGAGCACGGCGGGGGTGGCCCGACGCGGATCCAGTTGCATCACATTGTTGGCGATGAACAGGCTGTAGTAACGGTACGCAACCAGATAAATGGCCACTGCCGCGACCACGATCCACAAGGCGTTGATCGCCTCTCCTCGGCGCAATGCCACTACGCCCAGGGCACACGCTCCTACGATTGCCAGCACTAGCCAGGGTAAGTGGCGTAGCAGGCTATTATTATTTTTCATTTTATTATTCCAGCCAGGGTGGACAAGAAAGACAGCCACCCCGAGTTTAGCGCTTACGGCGCCAAAGGCCATACCCCGACGTTGGTCTAGACGGCTTGTCGATTGGCAGCCACCCGCGAGTCGGGTCTATAGTCAGCGAACTCTCCCGAGGATTGCGCCATGAGCGAACACCCAGCCAATCGCCGTCGCTTCAAACGTATTGCGTTCGATGCCAGAACCGAGCTGAGTCAGGGCCACTTCATCTGGCCGGTGAAGTTGATCGACCTGTCGCTCAAGGGCTTGCTGATCGAGAAGCCGGAGCCGTGGCTGGGGGACAAGGAGCAGGATTTCTTCGTCGACATTCATCTGAGCGATGACGTGAATATTCAGATGGATGTGCATCTGGCCCACGAGGATCACGGGCAACTGGGGTTTGAATGCCGGCATATCAGTCTGGAATCGATCCAGCGCTTGCGGCGGTTGATCGAGCTGAATCTGGCGGATGAAACCGAGCTTGAGCGCGAATTGGGTGCCTTGATCGAAATCTAGCCGCCAAATCAACGTGGGAACACTCTTGTGGTGAGGGGATTTATCCCCGATGGGGCGCGGAGCGGCCCTGATAAATCTGGGTCTGCTGCGCAGCCCATCGGGGATAAATCCCCTCACTACAGGATTTCATTCAAACAAGGGAACGGCGGTTACTCGAACAGTGCGTCGAGCGCCTGTTCCAGCCGGGTCACGGCAATGATCTGTAACCCCGGCGGCGCTTCTTTCGGTGCATTGCCCTTGGGCACGATCGCCCGTTTGAAGCCATGCTTGGCCGCTTCCTTCAAGCGCTCCTGCCCGCTCGGCACCGGGCGCACTTCGCCAGACAAACCGACTTCGCCAAACACCAGCAAATCATGCGGCAATGGCCGGTTGCGCAGGCTCGACATCACCGCCGCCATCAACGCCAGATCCGATGCGGTCTCCAACACCTTCACCCCGCCGACCACGTTGAGGAACACGTCCTGGTCGTGAGTCGGAATACCACCGTGACGGTGCAATACCGCCAACAACATCGCCAATCGGTTCTGATCAAGGCCCAACGTCACGCGCCGTGGATTGGCCAGATGGCTGTCATCCACCAGCGCCTGCACTTCCACCAGCATCGGCCGGGTGCCTTCCCAGGTGGCCATCACCACACTGCCCGGGACTTCTTCCTGGGCACGGGTGAGAAAAATCGCCGACGGGTTGGAGACTTCTTTCAGGCCTTTGTCGGTCATGCCGAACACACCGAGTTCGTTGACCGCACCGAAACGGTTTTTCACCGCCCGCAACAGACGCAAACGGCCATCGGATTCGCCTTCGAAATACAGCACGGTATCGACCATGTGCTCCAGCACTCGCGGACCGGCGAGCGCGCCTTCCTTGGTAACGTGACCAACGAGGAAAATCGCCGTGCCGCTCTGCTTGGCATAACGCACCAGCAGCGCCGCGCTCTCGCGTACCTGCGACACGCCGCCGGGGGCCGACTGCAATTGTTCGGTGAAAATGGTCTGGATCGAGTCGATCACCATCACCTTGGGTTTTTCCTGACGGGCGGTGGCGATGATGGTTTCGATGCAGGTTTCGGTCATCACCCGCAGTTGATCCTGGGGCAACCCCAGACGCCGGGCGCGCATCGCCACCTGCTGCTGGGATTCTTCGCCGGTGACGTACAGCGCCGGCATGCTCTTGGCGAGGTTGCACAGGGTCTGTAACAGAATCGTCGACTTGCCGATGCCCGGGTCACCACCGATCAGCACCACCGAGCCGTCGACCAGACCGCCACCCAAAACCCGATCCAGCTCACCGGACGCGGTGGAGAAGCGCGGAATCTCCTCGATGCTGACTTCGGCCAGGGTCTTGATCTGCGCCTGCTGCCCGGCCCAGCCGGTACGCCCGGTGGGCGCCGTGGCCCCGCCGCTTTCGATCATGGTTTCGGTCAGGGTGTTCCAGGCGCCGCACTCGCCGCACTGGCCTGCCCACTTGGGAAAGGTTGCGCCGCACTCGGTGCAGCCGTACATGCGCTTGGCCTTGGCCATCTGGATCCCCCGGCAAAAACCGCGATGATAACGCAGCCACCGCTCAGCGCGGCGCGGCGGTGCGGATTTCGCCGTTGGCCAGACGCGCGGCGCTATTGCCCAGCGGGTCTTCGGCATTGAGATCGGCGCCTTTGGCCTTGAGCGCATCGAGCAGTTCGACACGCTTGAACAACCCGGCGTACATCGCCGCAGTCTGGCCTGCGCCGTTGCGCTGATCGGGGCTGCAATCGGTGGCCATCAGCCTTCGAGCAATCTGCATCTCGCCTTTGAAAATCGCGCCCATCAGCGCTGTGTTGCCACGTTGGTCCTGCGCGCAGGCATCAGCGCCCGCCGCCAGTAACCGGTCAACTGCTGCGCCCTGGCCGTGATACGCCGCCAGAATCAAAGCCGTGTAGCCCTTGCTGTCGCGGGTATCGAGGGAATAACCGGACTCGATAAAGGTCTCGAGCATCGGCACATCACCACGCCGGGCGGCATCGAAATAGTAATCCTGCAACTGCGCCTTGATCGCCTCAGGGCTTTGCCCGGCCTGCGCTGTGAAGGACAGGCATCCGAGCAACAGTAAAAGAAAGGCACGCATAAACGCTCTCCTTGGGCAGAACGGGGCCTGAATCAGGCCCCGCGTTGCATGGCGTCGAGATCAGTCGACCAGTTTCGCTGCCAGCGCCTTGACCCGGCTCAGGTCACCCTTGGCCACTTTGGTCACACCGCTGCCGTATTCCGGATCTGCCTTATAAAGAAAGGACAGGATGATGTGCTTGCTCTCGTCATCGGTGGTCGCCAGCGAACCGCCGAAGCTGGCGATCAGGTCCTGACGCTCCTGCTGGCTGAACGAGCGATACAGATCCCCGGCCTGTTTGAAGTTCTGCTCACGCTGAATCTTCGCCTGCTGGGTGCTGCCCGACAGTGCCAGCTGGCTGTAACGAGCGCTCTGCGGCTCTTCACGCGGTTGCAGGCGGCTTGGCTGATAGTTCACGCCAGACGCCGTGGCACCGAAGTTCATCGCACCGTCCTGATTGCCATTGTTGACCGCAACTTTTGGCGCATTGATCGGAAGTTGCAGGCCGTTTGCACCCAGGCGATACATCTGCGTATCGGCATAAGAAAACACTCGACCTTGCAACAGACGATCTTCTGAAGGTTCGATACCCGGCACAACATTGGCCGGAGCCATCGCAACTTGTTCGGTTTCCTGGAACACGTTGGCTGGATTACGGTTCAACACCATTTGTCCAACTTTTCGCTCAGGAACATTCGGCCAGATCTTGGTAGCGTCCAATGGATCGAAATCAAACTTGGACAAATCTTGCGGATTCAGCACTTGGATGTACAAGTCCCATTTCGGGAAATCACCCTTGTTGATATGACTGACCAGATCATTAGTCATATGACTGTAATCTTTGCCCTGAACTTTCTCGACTTGTTCAGGTGTCAGGTTTTTGATGCCTTGCAAACTTTTCCAGTGGAACTTCACATAGTGCACTTCGCCTTTGGCGTTAACCAACTTGTAGGCATGCACGCCATTACCGTCCATTTCCCGATAACTGGCTGGGGTACCCGAATTGGAATACAGCTCGGTCAGCGTGCGAGTGGCTTCCGGCACGTGGGAGAAGAAGTCGAAACGACGCGAGTCATCGTCAAGGTTGGTACGTGGATCGGGTTTGAACGCATGGACCATGTCCGGAAACTTGATCGCGTCGCGAATGAAGAAGGTCGGGAAGTTGTTGCCGACCAGGTCCCAGTTGCCATCAGCGGTGTAGAACTTGGTGGCAAAGCCCCGTGGATCGCGCAGGGTTTCCGGGGAGTGGTTACCGTGAACCACTGCGGAGAAGCGCACGAACACTGGCGTCACCTGCCCGGCAGCGAATACCTTGGCCTTGCTCAGGTCGCTGAGGTCGTTGGTCACGGTGAACGTGCCATGGGCACCGGTACCGCGGGCATGCACCACACGCTCGGGAATGCGCTCACGGTCGAAACGCTGGAGTTTCTGGATCAGTTGCACGTCTTGCAGCAGCACCGGGCCGTTGGCGCCGGCGGTTTGCGAGTTCTGATTGTCGCCCACCGCTGCACCGTTATCCCGGGTCAGGGGCGCGGCGTGCACGGAGAAGGTCAACAGGCTGGCGGTGAGTACGCCGAGCGTACGGCGATGGGGAAAAGCCCCCAGTCCAAGGGTGGAATTCATATCAGGTTCCTCTGGTTCTTTTGGGCGCATCCAGGTGCGCCAACCAGAGGCTAGAGGGCTAAGTCCGCGAACATAAATAGAAAGTTCGTAACCCGACGATTGAAAATTTTGGCTTCCCGATCAGCGTGTTACGGCGTATTTCGCGCGCGATTAGTGGCACTTTGCAAACTAATTGCAGATTTATCGGTCGATAAAAACGGGCATTGTAAGAAGGTGTTTCGCGCAGGACGCGTTTGCTGATTTACACTGCGTACACCAACCTCATCTGTAACAAGGAAATAACCTATGGGCGTGCTTAGTGAGTTCAAGGCCTTCGCGGTCAAAGGCAATGTGGTCGACATGGCCGTCGGTATCATCATCGGTGCCGCCTTTGGCAAAATTGTTTCGTCGTTTGTCGGCGACGTGATCATGCCGCCAATCGGCCTGTTGATCGGAGGGGTGGACTTCAGTGATCTGGCCATCACGCTTAAAGCCGCCGAGGGCAACGCCCCTGCCGTGGTCATGGCTTACGGTAAATTCATCCAGAGCATTCTGGACTTCGTGATCGTCGCCTTCGCGATCTTCATGGGTGTCAAAGCCATCAACCGCCTTAAACGCGAAGAAGCCGTAGCCCCTTCCCTGCCACCGGTTCCGACCAAGGAAGAAGAGTTGCTCGGTGAGATCCGCGATCTGCTCAAGGCCCAGAACAACCGGCCTTGACTGCTTGATGAATAAAGAGCGGCGCCTGATGGCGCCGTTTTTTTACCAGTAGTTTTCCACCGCCACCTGTCCCGGCCGCCGCGTCAGGCTCAGGCTCATGTGGCGTTTCTTCAGCTGTGCCCGGGTGTCGTCGATCATCTGCGGATTGCCGCACAGCATGACGCGCGAGTGCTCGAGGGCCAGTTCAACGCCGGCTTCACGCTCCAGCTCGCCGCTTTCAATCAGGCTGGTAATACGGCCATGCAAGGCACCAGGAACCTTTTCTCGGGTAACGGTGGGAATGAACTGCAGTTTATGGGCGTGTTCTGCCAGGTAATCACGCTCGGACAGTTCTGCAATCAACGACTGATAGGCCAGTTCCCGCGCTTCGCGCACGCTGTACACCAGAATGATCCGCTCGAATCGCTCCCACACTTCGAAGTCCTGCAGAATCGACAGAAACGGCGCAACCCCGGTCCCGGTGGATAACAGCCACAAATCCCGACCGTCGACAAACCGATCCAGCGTCAGGTAACCAAAGGCCTGGCGTTCCACCAGTAGGGTATCGCCGACCTGCAAGCGACTAAGTTCACTGGTGAATTCGCCACCTGGCACCACGATGGAGAAGAACTCGAGAAACTCGTCGAAGGGTGAAGAGACCATCGAGTAAGCACGCCAGACCGTGCTGCCATCAGCCTTTGTCACCCCCAGGCGAGCGAATTGTCCCGCGCGAAACCTGAAGCCCGTATCGCGCGTGGTGCGCAGGGTAAACAGACTGGGGGTCAAAGGCTGCACGTCGAGCAAGGTCTGGGCAGTAAATTTATCTGCGCTGACAGTCATGGGGGCACTCCACGGAAAAGACCCTGACAGTCTCGCGCAAACTCAGAGCATAAACACCACTGCTTTTGTAGTGGTTTACCGTTCAGACCGCCCGAAAAAATGAGAATTAAACCCAAATGGCGTTAATACAGCGGTATTCAAAGTCCGATTGAATGACAGGTTAAATCCAACGCGTTATTGATGACTAATAACCTTTCCAGCAACTAACCGCCTCCTCCAAGAGCAAAAAAATTCAACGCCATTTGTAAGACCTGTCCTACACTCGGTTGCGTGCAGGATCCGATTGGATCCATAAAAAGCACCCGACGAACGACTCATGGAGAGTGAGTGATGGAAATGTGGAAGGAGTCGCAATTAAAGCAACTGACTTTCGCAAGAGAAATAGAGACCGCTTATCCGATCTTGCTGCGATTCGCTCAAAATATTGGCTTCAATTTTTGTGCCATCTCATTGACATCAAACAATCGGAACGCTGACTTAAAGACCTTGCAAATCAATAACTATCCGAAAGAGTGGAACCAACTTTATGAAAGACAAAACTACCGGAAAATCGATCCGGTAATAGCACACTGCAGTCGTTCAATGCTGCCGATTGTCTGGACCGAGGACGTGTTTTCGCAAACCTTGTCGCTGTGGGACGCCCAACAGAAACATGGATTGCGACACGGTTGGTCGCAGTCGTTCCACCACGAAGACAGCGGGCTGTGCAGCACCCTGAGCCTCGCCAGGAAAAACGGTCCATTAAGTCCGCTCGAGTTGTACGAGCATTTTGGCTATATGTTTTACGCGACCAGCCACCTGAGTGACCTGTTCGCCAAAACCTTGCCCAAACCGGTCAAAAAGCCCGCCCCCCCACGCCTTTCACCGCGAGAACTGGAAGTGCTCAAGCTCTCGGCGCTCGGCAAGACGGCCTATGAGATTGCCAGGATCCTCTGCCTGAGCGAGCGGACGGTGAATTACCACGTGCAAAACGTGATTCTCAAACTGAACGTCTGCAACAAGATTTCTGCGGTCATTGCTGCCAAGAGTTGCGGCCTTCTCGACATGCCTGCCCACTAAAAGCTGCGAGTATTTCAACGGAAAAAAACGTACCATCTGCGACCTTCCTGAGTGATGACGTGAACCTTGACGTTGTATTTCACTCGGACGGTACCGCTGCGCGATGCCCTGGGCTGCGGGCCACCCGTTGAATAACCAGAGTTCCCGTACCATGCCCTTGCTCGAAACGCCCTTTGCCCAACTCGACCTGATCCGCCAGCCCGAGCAGCAGAATGAACCGCTGCAAGCGTTCGATGCGGCTGACGAATACCTGCTCAATCATCTGGCCGCGCAACAACCGACGGCAGACACTCGGGTATTGGTACTCAATGACAGCTTCGGAGCGCTGGCGGCGAGTCTGGCGGGCAAGGTTCAGGTCAGCAGCAGTGGCGACTCGTTTCTCGCATTCCAGGGCCTGGAAAAGAACCTGGTACGCAACGGCCTGGCATTTGATGCCGTGCGCGGGATTGCGGCCAGTGAGCCGTTGGTCGGGCCGTTCGACCGGGTGCTGATCCGCGTGCCCAAGACGCTGGCATTGCTGGAAGAGCAACTGATCCGCCTGCAAGGGCTACTGGCACCCGGCGCCGAAGTGGTGGCAGCGGCCATGGTCAAGCATTTGCCGCGCGCAGCCGGTGATCTGCTGGAGCGTTACATTGGCCCGGTACAGGCTTCACTGGCGGTGAAGAAAGCTCGCCTGTTGATCGCAACGCCTGAAGCCAAAGCTCCGGCGACCTCGCCCTACCCTTCGCGTTATCAACTGGACGAGCCGGCCATCGAATTGCTCAACCACGCCAACGTGTTTTGCCGTGAAGGCCTGGATATCGGCACCCGAGCTTTTCTCCCGCACCTGCCCAAGAACCTCGGCAACGCCCGGGTCGCCGACCTCGGCTGCGGTAACGGCGTACTGGCCATCGCCAGCGCCCTGCACAACCCCGACGCGCACTACACGCTGGTCGACGAATCGTTCATGGCCGTGCAATCGGCCGCCGAGAACTGGCGCGCCGCGCTGGGCGAGCGCGAAGTGCTCGTGCGCGCTGGCGATGGTCTGGCCGGCCAGGAGCCGCAATCGCTGGACGTAGTGCTGTGCAATCCGCCGTTCCATCAACAACAGGTGGTCGGCGATTTCCTCGCCTGGCGCATGTTCCAGCAGGCCCGCGAGGCGCTGGTGGTGGGCGGTGCGTTGTACATCGTCGGCAACCGGCACCTGGGCTATCACAGCAAGCTGGCGCGGCTGTTCCGTGGCGTCGAGCAAGTGGCTGCCACACCGAAATTCGTGATTCTCAAAGCCCGCAAGTAAAGCGTCAGGCAAAAAAACCCTCCGCAATGCGGAGGGTCATAAAACCGTGCCCAAGGGCAGCGGGACGGGATGTTTCAGTGTGTGGTCAGGCCGGCCGCGCTCATGAACAGGCGCATCAGGCTGGCGGCAATGAACAGCGCGCCGACGCTACCGATCCAGATCAGGGCCAACCAGCCGAGCCGCTGCCACAGCGGCTTTTTT
Organism: Pseudomonas sp. PS01299; assembly: GCF_029960145.1. Classification (NCBI taxonomy): domain Bacteria; kingdom Pseudomonadati; phylum Pseudomonadota; class Gammaproteobacteria; order Pseudomonadales; family Pseudomonadaceae; genus Pseudomonas; species Pseudomonas sp. PS01299. The sequence continues at coordinate 30,599 of NZ_JASCPO010000034.1, forward strand.
TCGGCTTCTTCAATCTCGTGCAGGGAATGTTTGCTGTTCATTGCATCGTTCCTCTTGGGCGATGGCGTCGCTGAGGACGCCACCGCGAGCCGGCTTGCTCTCACAGGGTGAGCAAAGCGAGAGATCAGTGGTAACCGTCTTCATGGGTGACCTTGCCGCGGAACACGTAGTAGCTCCAGAAGGTGTAACCCAGGATGAACGGGATGATGAACAGCGTACCGACCAGCATGAAGCCCTGGCTTTGCGGCGGTGCGGCGGCGTCCCAGATCGAGATCGACGGCGGCACGATGTTCGGCCACAGGCTGATGCCCAGACCGCTGTAGCCGAGGAATATCAGCACCAGGGTCAGCAGGAACGGCATGTAGTTGGCATTGCGCGCCACCGCGCGGATCAGCCCGTACAGCGTCACCAGCACCAGAATCGGCACCGGCATGAACCAGAACAGGTTCGGCATGCTGAACCAGCGTGTCGCGATCTCGGGGTGAGCCAGCGGCGTCCACAGACTGACGATGCCGATCACCGCCAACAGCACGAATGCCAGCGGCCGCGCGAGGTTGTGCATCTGCTCCTGCAACTTGCCTTCGGTCTTCATGATCAACCAGGTGCAACCGAGCAAGGCATAGGCCACCACCAGCGCGGCGCCGCAGAACAGGGTGAATGGTGTCAGCCAGTCCAGTGAACCGCCGGCGTATTGCCGATTGACCACCGGCAAACCGTCGATGAACGCACCGAGTGCCACGCCCTGGAAGAACGTCGCCGCCACCGAACCGCCGATGAACGCCTTGTCCCACAGGTGGCGCTTGTCGTCCTTGGCCTTGAAGCGGAACTCGAACGCAACACCGCGAAAAATCAGGCCGATCAGCATGAAGATCAACGGCAGGTACAGCGCCGACAGCACCACCGAATAGGCCAGCGGGAACGCGCCGAACAACGCCGCGCCGCCCAGTACCAGCCAGGTTTCATTGCCGTCCCAAACCGGGGCGACGGTGTTCATCATTACATCACGGTCGGTCTTGCCCGGGATGAACGGGAAGAGAATCCCGATCCCCAGGTCGAAGCCGTCCATGACCACGTACATCATGATGCCGAAGATGATGATCACGGCCCAGATCAGCGGAAGATCAATACCCATGAGTCAAATCTCCTTTTCCAGGCTGCGCTGCGAGTCAGCGTCGGTGCCTTCGTCATCGGCTGCGGACAACGGCCGAGCCGGAGTGCGTTTCTGGCCAGGACCACCTTCGTTGGTTTCCTTGCCTTCGTCGGTTTTCGGCCCTTTGCGCACCAGGCGCATCATGTAGCCAAGCCCCGCACCGAACAGCGCGAAATACACCACGACGAACATGATCAGGGTGATGCTCATCTGCATGAAACTGTGATTGGACGAGGCATCCGCCGTGCGCATCAGCCCGTAGACCACCCACGGCTGCCGACCGATTTCAGTGGTGAACCAGCCAGCGAGGATCGCGATCAGGCCGGACGGCCCCATCCACAACGCCAGATACAGGAACGGCCGCGACGTGTAGAGCGAATCGCGCTTGCGCAGCCACAGGCTCCACAGACCGGTGAAGATCATCAGGAAGCCGAGGCCGACCATGACCCTGAACGACCAGAACACAATGGTCGAGTTCGGCCGGTCTTCAGGCGGGAACTCCTTGAGCGCCGGCACCTGCTTGTCCAGCGAGTGGGTCAGGATCAGGCTGCCGAGGTACGGGATCTCTACGGCGAATTTGGTTTTCTCTTCTTTCATGTCCGGCCAGCCGAACAGGATCAACGGGGTCGCTTCGTTGCCTTTGTTTTCCCAGTGGCCTTCGATCGCGGCGATTTTCGCCGGCTGATGCTCAAGGGTGTTCAGCCCGTGGAAGTCACCGATAACCGCCTGGATTGGCGCGACGATCAGCGCCATCCACATTGCCATCGACAGCATGGTGCGGATCGCCGGGTTGTCCTTGCCGCGAAGCAGGTGCCAGGCCGCCGACGAGCCAACGAAGAACGCGGTGGCCACGAACGCAGCGGTCGCCATGTGCATCAGGCGATACGGGAACGACGGGTTGAACACGATGGCCAGCCAGTCGGTCGGGATCACCTGACCGTTGACGATCTCGAAGCCTTGCGGCGTCTGCATCCAGCTGTTGGAAGCGAGAATCCAGAATGTCGAGATCAGCGTGCCGATCGCCACCATCACCGTGGAGAAGAAGTGCAGTTTGCGTCCGACCTTGTTCCAGCCGAACAGCATCACCCCGAGGAAACCGGCCTCAAGGAAGAATGCCGTGAGCACCTCGTAGGTCAGCAACGGTCCGGTGACGGAACCGGCGAAGTCCGAGAAACGGCTCCAGTTGGTGCCGAACTGGTAAGCCATGACCAGACCGGAGACCACACCCATGCCGAAGTTGACGGCAAAGATTTTCGACCAGAAGTGGTAGAGATCCCGGTAAGTGTCGTTATGGGTTTTCAACCACAGCCCTTCAAGCACCGCCAGGTAACTCGCCAGGCCAATGGTGATGGCCGGGAACAGGATGTGGAACGAGATGGTGAACGCGAACTGAATTCGGGCGAGATCGAGTGCCTCTAAACCGAACATAAGTCTTCCTCTGTCAGGTAATACCGGCATTGGGGCTTGTGGCCCCTGCCTACTGCCCCCACGGATATGGAGTGCGGCGAATTCTGATTCGTTCTTTTTTAACAGCCATCGCAACGCAGGGAGTCTGGCCAACGGGCCACCAGAGCATGGCCCGGGAGGGTCTTGATCTGGATCAAGCAACGTTAAAAGAGTAGTCCCATTTCCGACGAAGAACGGCGTGGTCGTTTGCCGCGTGACAAGTTGCCTCATTGCCTGGGCAACGTTCTGAAAGACACTCCTCAGAGCTGCACGACCTGTAGTGAGGGGATTCATCCCCGATGGGCGGCGAAGCAGCCCCAGATGTTTCGTTGCGTCGTCAATTTTTTACGACTGCTGCGCAGCCGATCGGGGATAAATCCCCTCACCACATTGAGATGAGGTATGCCAGGGAGCGATAGATGTCTGGCTAACTAAATTTTTTATCATAGCAACTTCCTGTTACAGACTGGTGATAACCTCGCGGTTCCCCCAAGAGCCAGACCTGCCTTCAGATGCCCAGCCAAGAGCCCCTGCTGTTACGTCACCATCGTCCTTTTCTTGCGTTCTGGTTCGCCCGAATCTTCACCGCCAGCGGCTTTCAGATGCTCACGGTGGCGATCGGCTGGAATCTGTATCAGTTGACCGGCAACGTGCTCGACCTGGGTCTGGTCGGGCTGGTCGAGTTCGCGCCACGGGTGCTGTTCATGCTGCACACCGGGCATGTCGCCGACCGCTATGACCGGCGCCGTGTTGCGGCGATCTGTCAGTCGTTGCAGGCGTTGATTGCCCTGGCACTGGCCATCGGCAGTGCGACCGACCACGTCACCCGGGAAATGATCTTTATCCTCGCCTTCCTGCTCGGGGCGGCGCGCTCCTTCGAAATGCCAACGACCCAGGCGCTGCTGCCGAGCATCGTGCCCAGCGCCCTGTTTCCACGGGCGGTCGCCGCAGCGCAGTCGGCTCAACAGTCAGCCACCATTGTCGCTCCGGCCCTCGGTGGCTTGCTTTACGCGTTTGGCAGTGTCTGGGTCTACGGCCCGACGGTGTTGCTCTATGTCATCGCCTGCACCTTGATGCTCAACCTGCCCGCCCGGCAAACGCCGCTGAACAAAGGCAAAGCCACGCTGGATTCGTTGCTGGCGGGTATCCGCTTCATTCGCAGCCGCCCGGACATCCTCGGGGCGATCTCGCTGGATCTGTTCGCGGTGTTGCTCGGTGGCGCTACGGCGTTGCTGCCGGTGTTCGCCAAGGACATCCTGCTCACCGGGCCTTGGGGCCTGGGCCTGCTGCGCTCGGCGCCGGCGGTTGGTGCGTTGGGGATGTCGCTGTTTCTGGCGCGATTTGCCGTCGAGCGCAATGTTGGCCGGGTGATGTTCACCGCCGTTGGCGTGTTCGGCGTCGCAACCATCGCCTTCGGTCTGTCGACCTCGTTCTGGTTCTCGCTGGCGGTGCTGGTGGTGCTCGGCGCGGCGGACATGATCAGCATGGTGATCCGCGCCTCCTTCGTGCAGCTGGAAACTCCGGACGAAATGCGCGGCCGGGTCAGCGCAGTGAACGGCCTATTCATCGGCGCCTCGAACCAGTTGGGCGAATTCGAATCCGGCCTCACCGCGCACTGGTTCGGCACCGTCCCGGCGGTGGTGATGGGCGGAATCGGCACGCTAGTGGTCACCGGAACGTGGATCAAACTGTTCCCGACCCTGGCCAACCGCGACCGGATGCATGTGCCGGTGGAAGAGGCGAAGGTCTGACTCTCGTCAAACCAACATCTCCCCCGCCACTTTCGCCCGCAACGCCTTGCCACCAAGCTGCTCCACCAGCGTCAGGGCAAACGCCAGTGCGCCACCGGAGCCTTGGGCGGTGATGCAATTGCCGTCGACCACCACCGGTTGATCAACAAACGTACAGCCCGACAGTTGATGACTGGCACTCGGCAGGCAGGTCATGCGCCGCTGGCGTAATACGCCTGAGGCTTGCAGGGCGATGGCCGGGGCTTCGCCTATGGCGGCGAACAGGCGTCCGGCGCTGGCCTGATCCTTGAGCAATTGCTGCAGCGGCTGATGTGCCGCCAGATGTTGTGAACCGACCACCCCGCCGGGCAGGACGATCAGGTCAAAAGTCTGTGCCAGCACATCGACCAGCATGCCATCCGCCGTCAGGCGCGTACCGCGCGCGCAGGTCAGCATGCGCCGGCCTTCGATGCTGGCCGCCACCACTTCGACACCGGCGCGGCGCAGCACATCGATCAGGGTCACGCTTTGCAGATCATCGATGCCCTCGGCGAGGGTAATCAGGGCTCTAAAGGTCATGGGCGCCATCCGCTGGGTGATCTTCCAAGCGTAGTCAGCTTTGTCCTGCCCCGTCCGGTGATAGCCGTTACTTGATGTAAAGCTGGGCCGACAGGGTGTTGCGTGGCGCGTTGATCGAGGTGTTACTGAAGGTGAAGGTACCTTCCTGCTTGCCCGCCAGATCAAAGGTATACAGTGAGCCGACGGTGTTGCTACCGGGCTTGCACTCAGTCAGGTTGCCGTTATCAAAGGCGCACACCGGCGCCCGGGTGCCGTTGACTTCAAAACCGTCCAGCGTGGCATGCGGCTGGTTCTGACCATAGCCGATTTCCAGCACGAACACCTTGATGCTCGGGCCGCTGTGATCGCATCGGGTTTGCGGCTGGTTATCGCCGATGTCTTCCAGACCACAGGCCGGCGATTGAACCTTGATCACCTTCACTTCAGTCAACGGTGGCGCCGAGGCTGCCAGCGCCGCCGTCGACCCGACCATCAGCCCGGCCATTACCCCCAAAGCCTTTATCCAGCGCTTGCCCATGTGATCGTATTTCCCCAAAAAATTCAGCGCGCAGTATGGCGCAGTTGGCCCTGTGGCAAAACTTCGACGACGTTCGGCACCAACAACCGCCATATTCCTCACGCTGCTGGTATGATGCGCGGCTTTTTCCGGCCCACCACAAATTCCCAGGCGCTTGCGACGGTCTGTGCTTTGCTGTTGAGGTCGATACATTCACGGCGCCGCGCGCGCCACGGGGAGCAGACATGCTGGAAAGGCTGTTTCAACTCAAGGCACACAACACCAACGTGCGTACCGAGATTCTGGCGGGCGTCACGACCTTCCTGGCCATGGCCTACATTCTGTTCGTCAACCCGAGCATCCTCGGCGAGACCGGCATGGACAAGGGCGCGGTGTTCGTCGCCACCTGTCTGGCAGCCGCCATCGGCTCGACCATCATGGGCCTGATCGCCAACTACCCGATCGCCCTCGCGCCAGGCATGGGCCTGAACGCCTTCTTCACTTACACCGTGGTCCTGCACATGGGCCACACCTGGCAAGTGGCGCTGGGCGCGGTGTTCATCTCGGCAGTGTGCTTCTTTCTGCTGTCGATCTTCCGCATCCGCGAATGGATCATCAACAGCATCCCGCTGCCCCTGCGCTCGGCGATTGCCGCCGGTATCGGCCTGTTCCTGGCGCTGATTGCCCTGCATAACGCCGGCATCGTGGTCAGCAACCCGGCGACCATGGTCGGCCTCGGTGACCTGAAAGCCCCGGCGCCGATCCTCGCCACCCTCGGCTTCGCCCTGATCGTCGCCCTCGAAGCGCTGAAAGTGCGCGGCGCAGTGCTGATCGGCATTCTGGCAGTGACCATCATTTCCATCGCCATGGGCTTCACCCCGTTCGGCGGCGTGACCTCGATGCCACCTTCGCTGGCCCCGACCTTCATGCAACTGGACATCAAGGGCGCGCTGGACATTGGTCTGGTCAGCGTGATCTTCGCCTTCCTGTTCGTCGACCTGTTCGACAACTCCGGCACCCTGATCGGCGTCGCCAAACGCGCCGGCCTGATGGGCAAGGACGGCCACATGCCGAAAATGGGCCGGGCACTGATCGCCGACAGCACCGCGGCGATGGCCGGCTCGCTGCTGGGTACTTCGACCACCACCAGCTACATCGAATCCGCGGCTGGCGTGAGCGCTGGCGGGCGTACCGGTCTGACGGCTGTAGTGGTAGCTATCCTGTTCCTGTTGGCGCTGTTCTTCTCGCCACTGGCGGCCAGCGTTCCGGCATTCGCCACCGCACCGGCGTTGCTGTTCGTCGCCGTGCTGATGACTTCCGGTCTGGCGGAAATAGACTGGGAAGACATCACCGTCGCCGCACCGGTCGTGGTCACCGCGCTGGCCATGCCGTTCACCTACTCGATCGCCAACGGCATCGCCTTCGGTTTCATCTCCTGGACCGTGATCAAGCTGCTGTCGGGCCGCGCCCGTGAGCTGAACCCGGCGCTGGTGATCCTGTCGATTCTGTTTGTGATCAAGTTGGGTTGGTTCAACGCATGACTTTCGATTCCCAGGCCTACGCCACTCAGCTCGAAGACAAGGTCACGCGTTTGCGTGACCTGCTGGCCCCGTTCGATGCACCAGAGCCGACCGTGTTCGACTCGCCGCTGCAGAACTTCCGCCTGCGTGCGGAATTTCGCCTGTGGCGCGAGGCCGGTGAGCGGCACTACGCAATGTTCTCCCAGGACGACAAGCGCACGCCGATCCTGATCGAAGAGTTCCCGATTGCCAGCCTGCGCATCAACCAGTTGATGCCGCAGCTCAAGGCGGCATGGCAGGCCAGTTCGGCGCTGAGCCACAAGCTGTTCCAGGTGGAGTTCCTGACCACCCTGGCCGGCGATGCGATGATTACCCTGTGCTATCACCGTCCGCTGGACGAACACTGGCATGCGGCCGCGTCGAAGTTGGCGGCTGATCTCAACGTCAGCGTCATCGGCCGTTCCAAGGGCAAACGCGAAGTCATCGGCCACGATTACGTGGTGGAGAAACTCGAAGTCGGTGGTCGCACCTTCAGCTACCGCCAGCCGGAAGGCGCATTCACCCAGCCCAATGGCACGGTGAACCAGAAGATGCTGAACTGGGCATTCGAAGCGCTAGGCGATCGCAGCGATGATCTGCTGGAGCTGTACTGCGGCAACGGCAACTTCACCCTGCCGCTCGCCACCCGTGTGCGCAACGTGCTGGCCACCGAGATCAGCAAGACCTCGGTCAACGCCGCACTGAGCAACCTCAGCGAAAACGCTGTGGATAACGTCACGCTGGTGCGCCTGTCCGCCGAAGAGCTGACCGAAGCGCTTAACGAAGTGCGCCCGTTCCGTCGCCTGCAAGGCATCGACCTGAAGAGCTACGAGTTCGGCAGCGTATTCGTCGACCCGCCGCGCGCCGGCATGGACCCGGACACCTGCGAGCTGACGCGGCGCTTCGACAATATCCTGTACATCTCCTGCAACCCGGAAACCCTGGCGGCCAACATCGCCCAACTGCACGACACGCACCGCATCACCCGCTGCGCGATGTTCGACCAGTTCCCGTGGACACATCACATGGAGTCCGGGGTGTTGCTGACCCGGCGTTGATGGCGAATGCCGGATACGAGAAAGCCGTCGTGATTGACGGCTTTTTTGTGGGTGATGTTTTGTTTTGTGCGATTAACGAACACTAAGCGCCAAGCGCAACGTTGCTCAATTGACCATGGTAACCATCTGGTACATTTTACCTCCACAGGCTGAAACCTTCGGCCCAAGCCAAAAACAATAAGTGGAGTTTGCCCCCATGCCCCCTATCGTTCTGGTGCTCAACGGCCCGAACCTGAACCTGCTCGGCACTCGTGAACCGGCAACCTACGGTCACGAAACCCTGGCTGATATTTCTGCTCTGTGCGGCCGCGCTGCCGAAGAATTCGGCCTGGCCGTGGAGTTTCGCCAGACCAATCACGAAGGCGAATTGCTCGACTGGATTCATGCGGCACGCGGCCGTTGCGCCGGGATAGTGATCAACCCGGCGGCGTGGACGCACACCTCGGTGGCGATCCGCGACGCGCTGGTGGCCAGTGAGTTGCCGGTGATCGAAGTGCACCTGTCCAACGTGCATGCGCGTGAGCCATTCCGCCACCACTCGTTTGTCTCGGCCATCGCCACGGCGGTGATGTGCGGCTTCGGCAGCCATGGCTATCGCCTGGCCCTGGAGCATTTCAGTCAGCGACTGAAGGGGCGCGCAGCATGACCCGTAAACCGGTAATACTGGCTGGCCTGATCGGTGCGGGTATTCAAGCCTCGCGCACGCCAGCACTGCATGAACATGAGGGCGACGCCCAAGGCTTGCGCTACCTGTATCGGCTGATCGACCTCGATCAGTTGCAACTCGACAGCAACGCCCTGCCCGACTTGCTGCAGGCCGCCGAGCGGATGAACTACACCGGTCTGAACATCACTTTCCCGTGCAAGCAGGCGATCATCTCGCTGCTCGACGAACTGTCCCCGGAAGCCCGGGGCATTGGCGCGGTCAACACCGTGGTGCTCAAGGACGGCAAACGCATCGGCCACAACACTGATTGCCTGGGTTTTGCCGAAGGTTTTCGCCGAGGCCTGAAGGACGCTGCGCGTGAACGTGTCGTCCAGATGGGCGCCGGCGGTGCGGGAGCGGCAGTGGCCCACTCGTTGTTGAGCGAAGGCGTACAGCAGCTGAGTATTTTCGATGTCGACCGCGAGCGCGCCGAGAGTCTGGCGAACAACCTCAACCAGCATTTCGGCGTCGGTCGCGCCGTCGCCGGGCGAGATCTGCCGGGCACGCTGAATCAGGCCGATGGTCTGGTGAATACCACGCCGATGGGCATGGCCAAACTGCCGGGCATGCCAGTACCGGTGGAGTTGCTGCGCAAGGAGTTGTGGGTCGCGGAGATCGTTTACTTCCCGCTGGAAACCGAACTGCTGCGCAACGCCCGCGCCTTGGGTTGCCGCACGCTGGACGGCGGCAACATGGCGGTGTTTCAAGCGGTGAAGGCGTTTGAATTGTTCAGCGGCGTGGTGCCGGACGCACAGCGGATGCTGGCGCATTTTCAAAGCATGAATGGCTGAAGATAAACATCGATCCTGTGGGAGCGGGCTTGCTCGCGAAGGCTGTGTGTCAGGCGCTAGATGTATAGGCTGACACGCCGCTTTCG